>CAMLOA010000010.1 GCA_946481445.1 uncultured Devosia sp.
ATGGGCTGGGGCGCCGACTATCCGCACCCCATGACCTTCCTCGACAACTTCGTCAGCGACAGCCCCAACAATCTCAACAAGTGGAGCAATGCCGACTACGACGCCGCCATCGCCGCTGCCAAGGCAACCGGCGATGAGGCCGAATCCGTCGCGGAAATGCGTAAGGCCGAGGCCATCCTGATGAACGACCACGTCATCCTGCCGCAATACCACCGCTACAACTACATGATGATGAGCCCCAAGGTCACCGGCTTCTGGCGCTCGACCCTCAACGTCCCCTACTTCCGCGACGCGGAAATCACGGAGTAGCTGGAACTGGCCACCCTCTCCCTGGCGGGAGAGGGTGGATCGCTGACCGAGGCGGGTCAGGGGTGCTGAGTCGACCCCACCCACCGGGTTCACCCTCCCCCTTGTGGGGAGGGAAGCGAGATAGGACTTAGCTTCAGCTAAGTCCGTTGAATCGAGCAGGGTGGGGGTGGTTTGGCCACGATATCGGGGCTCTCTCACCCCTGCCGGCCTCCCCGATCAAGGGGAGGTGCCGTCCGGTGGTCGGGGCAAGGTCGCGCCTCAAGAGGGGAGCAGACACCTCTCCCTAGATGGGGGAGGCCGGGAGAGGGTGGGGCTACACGCTCGAAGCCCTTGCCCATCAACCTCACTCCTCGTCCCCCTTCACCGCCTCCATCGACACATGCGTACTCGTATGCGCCACATGGGGCAGGGCGCTGATCCGCTCCCCCAGCACCTCGCGATAATCGGCTATGTCCTTGGTCCGCACCTTGAGCAGGTAGTCGAAGCTCGAGGCGATCATATGCGCCTGCTCCACTTCGGGAATCGCCCGCACCGCCTTGTTGAACGCCGCCAAAGCCGCCTTGCGCGTATCGCTGAGCTTCACCTCGACGAAGGCCACATGCGGCAGCCCCAGCCGCTTGGGATCGATGATCGCCCGATAGCCCAATATGTACCCCGCCTGCTCCAGCCGCGTCATCCGCGCCTGGCACGGCGTCTTGGAAAGGTTCACCCGCCGGCTCAGCTCCGCCACGCTGATCCGCCCGTCCTTGCCCAGTTCTTCGAGGATGCGCCGGTCGATCTGGTCCAAAGTCTCGTAGGTGACAGTTTTCATGGGTGATTGTCCCTTGGAATGATCCCAAGATAACGCCAAGAGCGAAAATGCACCACCAAAACAGGCGAAACGCCTACTATTGATCTGGCATTGTGCTGCTGGCACCCATTTCCACAAACACGGTGTCATCCCGGCGAAGGCCGGGATCCATGTCCGTGGCCCGCCGCCTGCATCCAGCGTGCGGGGCAGTCACCGCATGGATTCCGGCCTGCGCCGGAATGACCCGGTGGATGGACGGAAGTGCAACTTCACCGGAGGTCCCATGTCCATCACCGCCGCCCGCCAAGCCCTCCGCACCCGTCTGTATGCCGACGAGGCTCCGCTGGTCCGCGACCTCATCGCCGCCACCGGCCTCGACGCAATCGCCCGAGCCGCCATCTCCGGCCAGGCTGAGACTCTCGTCACCACCGTCCGAAAGGGCAACCGCCTGGGCCTGATGGAATCCTTCCTCTCCGAATACGGCCTCGCCACCGACGAAGGCGTTGCCCTCATGTCGCTGGCCGAAGCTCTGTTGCGCGTGCCCGATGCCGAGACCGTCGATGCCCTCATCCATGACAAGGTCGGCGGCTCGGACTGGACCAGCCATTTCGGCACCTCGCCCAATCCGCTGGTCAATTTCTCCTCCTGGGCCCTCAGCCTCACTGCCGATGTGCTGGGCGATCCCGAAGTCGGCCCGCGCAATGCCCTCCATCGCGCCGTTGCCCGTCTGGGCGAACCGGTCATTCGCACCGCCGTCGGTCAGGCCATGCGCCTGCTCGGCAGCCAGTTCGTCTTCGGCCGCACCATCGACGAGGCCATCGTCAATGCCCGCAAATCCGAGGCGCAGGGCTACCGCTATTCCTACGACATGCTCGGCGAGGCCGCCCGCACCAGCGCCGACGCCGCCCGCTACTTCGATGCCTATGCCAGCGCCATCGCCGCCCTCGCGCCCCATTGCACCGCTCCCTCGGTCCGCGACAATCCCGGCATTTCCGTCAAGCTTTCGGCACTCCACCCGCGCTACGAGTTCGCGCACAGAATCCGCGTCATGTCCGAACTGGTTGATGCGACTCGTAAATTGGCCCTGGCCGCTAAGGCCGCGAACATGGGCTTCAACATCGACGCCGAGGAGGCCGACCGTCTCGATCTCTCGCTCGATGTTATCGCCGAAGTCCTCGCCACGCCGGACCTCTCCGGCTGGGATGGCTTCGGCGTCGTCGTCCAGGCCTATGGCAAGCGCGTCCTGCCGCTGATCGAGTGGCTCGATGCCACGGCCACGTCGCTTGATCGCCGCATCATGGTTCGCCTGGTCAAGGGCGCCTATTGGGATGCCGAGATCAAGCGCGCCCAGGTGCTGGGTCTGCCCGATTACCCGGTCTATACCCGCAAGGCCTCCACCGATATCAGCTATATCGCCGCCGCCGGCCGCCTGATCGCCAGCGACCGCATCTATCCGCAATTTGCTTCGCACAACGCCCACACCGCCGCCGCCGTCCTCCACCTTGCCGCCCAGGCGGGCAGGGGCCCCGAAACCTTCGAGTTTCAGCGCCTGCACGGCATGGGCGAGCGCCTGCACGAGGTGCTGCGCACCACTGCCGGCACCCGCACCCGCATCTACGCTCCCGTCGGCGCCCACAAGGACCTGCTGGCCTATCTCGTCCGCCGCCTCCTCGAAAACGGCGCCAACGGCTCCTTCGTCTATCAGATCGCCGACGAGCACATCCCGGCCGCAGTGGTGGCCGAAGACCCCGTCGCCAAGGTGCTGGCGCTCGACAGCATCCCCAACCCCGCCATCCCATCCCCCGCCGCCATCTTCGCCCCGCGCCGCAACTCCGCCGGCCTCGACCTCACCGATCCCATCGCCTTCCCGGAAATGGCCGAAGCCCGCGCCGCCTTCGCCGAGGCGCAGTGGCACGCAACCCCCATCGTGGACCACCGTCACCCCCTCCCAGCCTCTTCCCCGAAAGTCGCTCCACTGGAGCGACTTTCCCTGCGGGACGGGTCAGAGCCCATCAAGGGGGAGGTGCCGTCCGGTGAGGGTGACTCGATCCAGCCAAACGAGTGGCGCGAAACCTCCCCCTCTGATGGGGGAGGTAGGAGGGGGTGGGACCCCACGCACCAGACCCTGATCAACCCCGCCAACCCCACCGACACGATCGGTATGGTCACCAACGCCACCCTCGAGGACGTCACCGCCGCCATCTCCGCCGCCACCGCCTCCACCTGGCCCCAAACGCCAGCGCAGACTCGCGCCGCGCTCCTCCGCACCGTGGCCGATCTCTACGAAGCCCATCGCCCCGAACTCTTTGCCCTCCTCGCCCGCGAGGCCGGCAAGACCTGGGCTGATGCAGTGGCCGAAATCCGCGAGGCCGTCGATTTCCTGCGCTACTACACCGCCGAAGCCGAGCGGCAGACCCTTGCCGCCCCGCGCGGCCCCATCGCCGCCATCTCGCCCTGGAACTTCCCGCTCGCCATCTTCACCGGCCAGATCGCGGCCGCCCTTGTCGCCGGCAATCCCGTTCTCGCCAAGCCCGCGCCGCAGACCCCGCTCATCGCCTTCCGCGCCGTCCAGTTGATGCACAAGGCCGGCATCCCCGCCGACGCCATTCAGCTCCTGCCCGGCGCCGGCGATGTGGGCACCGCGCTCACATCCGACCGGCGCATTGCCGGCGTCGTCTTTACCGGCTCGCTGCCCACCGCCCGCCGCATCGACGCCGTCATGGCCGCCAACCTCGCGCCCACAGCCCCGCTCATCGCCGAAACCGGCGGCCTCAATGCCATGATCGTGGACTCCACCGCTCTGCCCGAGCAGGCCGTGCGCGACATCCTCGCCTCCGCCTTCCAGTCGGCCGGACAGCGCTGTTCGGCCCTTCGCATCCTCTATGTCCAGGAAGACGCCGCCGAGCGCACCCTGCACATGCTCAAAGGCGCCATGGACGGGTTGACCCTGGGCAACCCCTGGGACCTGGCCACCGATATCGGCCCCGTCATCGACGAAGCCGCCCGGTCAAAAATCCAAGCCCATATCGATACTTACGAGCAGAACGGGAATCTGATTCATCGCTTGAAGGCGCCGGCCGATGGCACCTTCGTCGCCCCCACCGTGCTGCGCGTCAGCGGCATTGCCGACCTCACCGAAGAAATCTTCGGCCCGGTCCTCCACGTCGCCACCTTCCGTGCTGACGAACTGGATGCCGTCATTGCCGCCATCAACGCCTCCGGCTACGGCCTCACCTTCGGTATGCATACGCGCATCTCCTCGCGCGTCCGCAAGGTCTCGAACAGCGTTAGGGCCGGCAATATCTACATCAACCGCAACCAGATCGGCGCCGTGGTCGGCAGCCAGCCCTTTGGTGGCGAGGGCCTGTCGGGCACCGGTCCCAAGGCCGGCGGCCCACACTACCTGCCGCGCTTCACCCTGGGCGTGAGCCACCTCGATCCTGCGCCGCTTCCGCTGCCCGGCCCCACCGGCGAAAGCAACGTGCTCCACACCGCCCCGCGCGGCCGCGTCCTCTGCCTGGGCCCCACCCCCACCGACCAGCAGGCCCAGGCCATGCTGGCCGCCAGCCTGGGCAATACCGCCATTCTCGCCACGCCCGATTTCGATGCCCTGAGTCATTCCGACACCTTCGACGCCGTCATGTATTTCGCCGACGACGCCACCCTGCCTGCCATCCGCCGCGCCCTTGCCGCCCGCTCCGGCGCCATCCTGCCCTTGCTCACCAGCCCTGCCGAAACCGCGCGCCTCCTGCTCGAACGCCACGTCTGCATCGACACTACCGCCGCTGGCGGCAACGCCACGCTCATGGCACAGGCGGGATAGGGGCCCATGCATCGCAGTGGTTCCCGTCTCCACGGAGTCATTCCCGCGCAAGCGGGAACCTCTGTATCCTCGCAATTCGCAACAGCGGTTCCCGCTTTTTCGGGCATCCCCCTGTGGTAGAACCGTCCCGCCGATCATCCACCCCGAGTCCCCGCATGAACCCCACCCTCACCACCCGCATGGCCAATCTGCGCGCGCGCATGGCCGCGACGCATACCGACCTGGTCGCCATCGGCCCCTCCAGCCACATGCGCTGGCTGGCCGACCTGTCGCCCCATGGCGACGAGCGCCCGGTCATGCTGCTGGTGAGCCAGTCCTATGCCGGTTTCCTCATGCCCGCGCTCAATGTCGATAGCTCCCGCCAGCATACCGATCTGCCCTTCTTCCCCTGGGCCGATGCCGAAGGCCCGCAGGCCGCGCTCGACGCATTGATCAACGCCACCGGCATTTCCCGCATCAGTCCCTCCGTCGTGCTCGACGAAACCATGCGCGCCGATTTTGCCCTGCTGCTGCTCGATGCGCTGCCCGGTGCCAGCCGCCGCTTCACCGCCGATACGGTGGGCTATCTGCGCTCCCGAAAGGACGATGCGGAATATGACCTGCTGAAGAAGTCCGCCCTGCTCAACGACGCCGCCATGGAAGCCGGATTCGCCGCCCTGCGCCCCGGCATCACCGAATACGAGGTTGCCACCGTCATCCGCGATTTCTACCGGGCCAATGGCGCCACCACCGAATTCTGCTCGGTCTGCTTCGGTCCCAATGGCGCCTTCCCGCATCACCACACCGGCGCGACCCAGCTCCAGCCGGGCGATGCCGTGCTGATCGATACCGGCGGGCGCCTCGATGGCTATCCTTCCGACATGACGCGTGTCGGCTGGTTCGGCTCCGCCCCCGAAGGCTTCGGCCAGATCCATTCCATTCTCGACCGCGCCGTGGATGCCGCCATCGCCGCCGCCAGGCCCGGCGTCCCGGCCAGTGCCGTCGACCGGGCCGCCCGCGATATCATCACCGCTGCCGGCTATGGCCCCAATTTCCTGCATCGCACCGGCCATGGCCTGGGCATCGACATCCACGAAGCGCCCTATATCACCGCCACCAGCGACACCATTCTCGATGAGGGCATGGTCTTCTCCATCGAGCCGGGCATCTACTTGGCCGGCCGCTTCGGCCTGCGCCTCGAAGAGATCGTCATTATTCGCAACGGCAAGGCCGAGATCCTGTCCGACATGCCGCGCAGCGCTGTTGCCGCGGGCTGACGCCTCACCCTCGCGCCATCGCGGCCAGTTTGGGCCGCAGCGTGTCGACCAGGTGGTCCACGATCGCCCGCGTCTTGCCGTCCACGTGCCGTCCCCCGGTGCTCACCACCTGCACGGGAATCTCGGCGGGCTCGAACCCCCTGAGCATGCGCATTAGCGTCCCGGCCTTGAAATCGGCCGCGGCGTGATAGTTCAGCACGCGGGCAATGCCGCGCCCGGCCCTGGCCGCGGCCAGCTGGACCTGGATGTCATTGCTGAGGATGCGTGGCTCCAGCATGACCGTTTCGGATTGGCCACGCCGGGCAAAGCTCCAGTTCGGCCGTCCGCTGCGCGCCGACTCGGCGATGGTGACGTGGCTCTCCAGGTCTCGCGGCGATTGCGGAATGCCGTGTTCGGCCAGGTAGGCCGGGCTGGCGACCGTCACCCAGCGCACGGCGCCGACGCGGGCGGCGCGCAGGGTTGAATCGGGCAGATTCCCCAGCCGCACGGCTGCATCCAGGCCATGCTCGATAAAGTCGAGATAGTGGTCGTCCAGCAGCATTTCCGCGCTGGCCTCGGGCCATCGCTGCAGGAACAGGTCCAATGCCGGGGCCACGAACAATTGCCCGAACATGACCGGCGCTGTCAGCCGCACCAGCCCGCGTACCGGAGCCCCCTTGTCCTGGGCCGCGAGTGCCTTCCATGTCGCCAGCATTTCGCGCGCGGCCGAATAGGCCTCGTGCCCGGCCTCCGTTACCGACAGCCGGCGTGTGGTCCGGTCGAGCAGGCGCCGGCCCAGCCTGTCCTCGAGCGTCGCGATGGCGCGCGTCACGGCGCTGCCCGAGCGGCGCAGGCGGGCGGCCGCCCCGCGCAAGCTGCCGGTCTCCACCACCGCAACGAGAATGTCGAGTTCGTCCAGCCGATCCATGATTATTGCAAAATGTGGAATTCATTACTGCCGAGGTAATGGCTATGCCTCGCAACTCGCAACAATAAACTGTCCCCATTGCAATTGCCAGTGAGGGAGAAGGTCCATGGCAGCCAAGATCGTCGTTTCGCAATATGTCACGCTGGATGGGGTCATCGAGGACCCGGTCGGCATGGAAAATACCGGCCTGGGGAACTGGATCGGTGGCTATCGCCGCGGTCCGCATGGCGACGCGTTCAAGGAGCGCGAACTGATGGAGGCCGATGCCGTCCTGCTCGGCCGCCGCACCTATGATGGCTTTGCCGCAGTCTGGCCCACCGTCCAGTCAGCCTATGCCGACAAGATGAATGCCATGCCCAAATACCTGGCCTCGCGCACGGTGACGGCCCCGGCATGGACCAATACGACCACCCTTGAGGGCGACCTGACCGAGGCCGCGGCGCGCCTCAAGGCAGAGACCGATGGCACGATCCTCGTTTTCGGCAGCGCCAGCGTTGGCCACCTACTGTTCGCGGCCAACCTGGTCGATGAGGTCACCATGATCCTCTATCCCAACATTCTGGGCCGTGGCCTCAAGCTGTTCCCCGCCAATGCGGCGGCCAAGTTCGAGCTCATCGAGAATACTCAGTTCGGCGATGGTCTCATCCTCCTGCGCTACGCGCGCAAGGCCTGATCGGGGGAGGGCGCCATGCCGGACATATTCCTCGACATCAGCCTGTCGCTGGACGGCATGAGCGCCGGCTCCTCGGTCAGTGCGTCCTTGCCCATGGGGCTGGAGGGCGAGCGCCTCCATGCCTGGCTGTTTGCGCAGGCGTCGGTGGAGGACCAGGCTGCCGCCGCTGCACCCTTGAAGGAGGCGGGGGCTGTGGTGATGGGCCGCCGGACATTTGATGCCGGCATTGGCCTGTGGGGTGGCGACGGTGCCTTTGGCATGCCCTGTTTCGTGGTCACCCACCGCGCCCATGATCCGGTGCTGCGCACCAGCACGCGGTTCGACTTCGTCACCGGCGGCATCGGCCCGGCGCTCGACGCCGCGCGCGCCGCCGCCGGTGACCGCAAGGTCTGGCTCCTTGGCGGGGCGGGCCTGGCGCGCCAGTATCTGGCCGCGGGGCTCGTGGATGAGGTCCGCGTCCATCTCGTGCCCATCGTGCTGGGGCAGGGCGTGTCCCTCTTTGCAGGTCTCGCGCCCGCTGCCTTTGACCCCTTGCCGCCCGTCCACGCACCGTCTGTCACCCACCTGCGCTGGCGGGCCAGGCGATAGGGTAAAGTGTCGGCGGCGTGGGCGGAGCCACAAGACGCGCGCCGCCTGTCTCACCCCCGCAATATCTCGAACGCCGCCGGTACGTCGCGCTCGAGCACCAGCACCCCGTCCACCACATGCAGCCAGCCATGGTGGATAGCCGTGCGCCGCGATTGCACGTCCGGCGGGCCGGCCGTCTGGCTGTGCTCGTTCCAGTGCGGATGGGTGAAGTAGTAGAGCGCTCCATGCGCGCCGGCGCTGACCACGTCGGCGTGGCGCACATAGCGCCTGTCCATGGGGTCCGCGCCGGGTTCGTTGCCGATCAACCCCTGCTTGCGCCAGGTGACGGCATCGTCCGAGCGATAGACGCCCTGCCCATGCCACTCATCCACGATCAGCCAGTAATAGCCGCCCAGCGCGAAGACATTGGGTCCTTCGTGCGGAATGTCGTGCGGCGAGCCGGCCAGGACGCGCCCTTCGACCACCCAGTCGAAAAGGTTGGTGCTGCTGGCGCTCCATGTGCTCGATCCGGCATTCTCGTCCTTGTACCACATGCGCCACAGCCCATCGGGACATTGGAACACGCAGGCGTCGATGACCCGCGGACTGCTCAGCCGGATTGGCCCCACCCGGGTCCAGTTTTCCAGGTCCGGGCTGGTGAAATGGGTGATTGTGCGGGCAATCCCGCGCCAGTCATCCGGCACGCCGCTGATATAGCTCAGATACATGTGATACTGGCCTTCGCCCCAGATCACCTCCGGTGCCCAGTGCGTGTTGCCACCCGGTGCGTCGCCCGGCGCATCGAGCCCCGCTACCGTGCCGCGATACTGCCAGCTGGCGCCGTCATCCTTGCTCACCGCCACGCCGATGGCTGAGCCGTGAATCCAGGTGAACTTTGGGCCCTCCGCCGCCGGGCGACGGTTGGTGTAGAACATCCACCATTCGCTGGTGCCGCGCTTGTGAATCACCGTGGGGTCCGCGGCCCCATCCTCGGTCGGATCGCGATAGATCGGTGCACTCACCGGTCAGTTTCCTGCACCCTGTTGCCCTCAGCGCGCCGCCACGGTCCAGCGCACGCCATCCTGCCCATCGGGTACCGGCCCGGCGCTGTCGGCCATGATGGCATTGGCATCGGCCCGGAGGAATCGATGGGTTTCCAGCGACATCAGCATAACCTCGCCATAGGGCGTTTCCATCCATTGCCATTGTGCCGCCAGGTCCGGTTCGCCGCGGCGCGCCATCAATGCGCCGTCCGTACGCACGGCCAGGTGCCTGTCGCCGGCCCACAGCACCACGCGGCCCAGCCCCGCGCCCTCCACGCGTAGGGAGCTCGCCTTGCCCATGTGCAAGTCCTCGCCCGATACGCTGAGTCCTTCCTCGGGCCTGTGGTGGCTCATCAGCGCAATGGTTTCTCCAACCGGGATCGGCCGCATCAGCCCGCGCGGGTGCGGCTCGTCCACGCCGAAATCGTCGAAATCGGCATGTCCACCACCCGGCCCATAGGCAAACAGGCCATAGCGGATGCCCTGGAAGGTCTTGAGCTGGAAGGTCATGATCAGCCGCCCGCCCAGCGGCGCGAATGCCGTGCCATCCGCCGACCAGCTCAGTTGCGCCTCCTCGGTGAGAAAGTCGCATTCCGCCCGCAGCCACACGTCCGGCGCCGCAATTGGCGCTGTCAGCGTCTTGCCTGTCTGCTGGTCATGCATGGCCACGGCCCAGCCGTCCCCATCACGTCGCAGCCCGATCCACCGCCAGGGGACCCCGAGCAATCCCAGCCCGGCCACGTCGCCATCGCGCAGTCCGTTACCGTCCAGCCGCACCGTCACCGTCGAAACCGGCCCCACGGCCCGCTGTGTCAGCGTATTGCGCGCCCTCCAGAAGTCCGGCGCGGGCAGGGCGTGCAGCCGCAAATGTCCGGGCCGCTCCATGAGCGACCACTTCCCGGCAACGGGCACATGGTTCCACTGCCAGATGGGTTTCAGGTCCGGCCCGTCAAAGCCGTCATCGCGCTCGAACAGCGCTCTCGGCGTCTCCGGCTGCGCCACCCCGGGCTTGACCCATGTGCGCGGCGTCCGCCCCAGATTGCCGGGCAGGCCGAAATAGGGCCAGCCGCCCTGCCAGGTGATCGGCGACAGTGCCGTCAACCGCCCGAGCGAATTGTAGTCCATCATCGACCAGCCCCACCATTCGCCGGCTGGGGTCTGGATGATCCCGCCCTGGTGCAGCGACATGCGCCCGCCATCGGCCGGGTTTGGCGGCACGAATTCGAAGGGCGGCTCGAGCGTGAAGGGAATGCCCGCATCCTTGATGCGATAGCCTTCCATCAGCCCGAAATCCTCGTCGGCGCTGATCGCGGGATTGATGTTCCATGGGCCGTCCAGGCTGTCGGCCCGCGCACAGGGCATGCGCATGCGCCCGGCAAACCAGGCACTGGTTATGTAGTAGCGGCCATCGACCTTGTAGACGTGGACGCCTTCGCCCATCGCCGAATCCGCCGGCGTCAGCTCCCGCTCCGTGCCGGGAACGATCCGGGTCAGGCTGGCATCGAGTTCGGCCAGCCTCAGGTTGCGATAGCCCCACACCACATAGGCCCGCCCGTCGTCGTCGAACAGCACCGATAGGTCGTGGAAGGCATATTCGCATGCCGTGCGCGTCCACGGCCCGGCCGGATCGCTCGCGGTGAACAGCTGCGTGCCATAGCCGTTGATGTTGGTGAAGATATAGAACGTCCCGTCCCGGTAGCGCAGGCAGGGCGCCCAGATGCCCTGGCCATAGATTTCGGCCCCCTCCAGTCGAAAGGCTGGCTCCAGGTCCAGCACATCGAAGGCGTAGCCGAGCAGCTCCCAGTTCACCAGGTCCGCCGACCGCAGGATGGGCAGGCCGGGCATGGTGTGCATGGTCGTGCCGGTCATGTAGAACCAGCCGTCCACCGCGATGATGTCGGGGTCGGAAAACTCCTCGTAGAACAAGGGGTTGGTAAAGGTTCCATCCCCGTTATCTGCTATCCATGTCTGCCGCCCGGTCGTCATCGGCAACCGGCTCCGCTTTTGAGCCGGAGCGACAGGCGGCCTATGCCCCCAAAATGATGCACCAGTAGATGCCCAGCGGGTCGCTGTGGATGTCGGCGATGAGCGCCACCGCCGCGCCTGCCCTGGTATAGCGCTCGCTCAGCAGCGTTGTGCGATGGTAGCCCGAATCCAGCCAGGCATGCAGCGCCTCCTCGAATGTGGGCTGCCCGCTGGCCAGGTTCTCCGCCACCGGCCCGCGATATCCGGCGCGCGCCGCGCGATCCTTGAGCGATCCGGCTATGTGGTGCGACAGCACGTCCGCCGCCGCCATGGCCCGCGCCTGGCTCTGCGCCATCGCGGCGAGCGTACCATTCGCCGCCACCCCGTCGCGCCCCCGCGCTGCCCGCAGGGTGTTGATGAGCGCAACGCCAGCGCCGGAGGAAAACCGCTGCGGCGGCGTCGATGTGGTCAGCCGCCGGACGCGCGGTGTCGTGATGATGTCGCCGAAAATCGATTGGGCATGCGCAGGCATCGGCAGCATGGCCGTTGCCGCCAGGCCCAGACACAAGAAGGATCGACGCTGGATGCTCCCCATGATCGGGGCAGCCTAGTCCAGTTCCGCCGGCTTTCCCACTGATTTTGGGGCGCATCAGGCCCCCTCGTAGATCCGGACGCTGCGCCCGTCCGGCCGCGCGACGAGCTTGCCCGGCCGGCCCACCAGGTCCCCCGCCAGCTTCACCATGCCGGCATCGGTGGCAAGCTTGCCCGCCCCGGCATCCTCGGTCGAAAGCACGCTGGCCTTGAGCAGCCGGGAATAGGGGTGTTCCGGATTGTCCAGCACCGTGCGCGCATCGCCCATTTCCACGATCCGCCCGCGCTGCATGATGATCAGCCGGTTGGAGATGTAATAGGCCGTCGCCAGGTCGTGCGTGATGTAGATCACGCTGACCTTGAGGTCGTCGCGCAGGCTCCTGAGCAGGTTGACGATGCTCATGCGCAGGCTGGCATCCACCATCGACACCGGCTCGTCGGCCACCAGCAGCGGCGGATTGGGGATCAGCGCCCGCGCAATGGCCGCGCGCTGCAATTGCCCGCCGCTCATCTCATGCGGATAGCGTCCCTTCACCTCGGCCAGGCTGAGGCCCACCTTCTGCAGCGCACCGTCCATGGCCGCGTCGATGTCGTCGCGGTGCCGGAGCCGCAGGAACCGCCGCGCCGTCGAATCCAGGTAGCGGTCGATCCGCTTCAATGGGTTGAACGCCTCGAACGGGTTCTGGAATACCGGCTGCACATTGGCCATGAATTCCAGCCGTTCCTGCCGCCCCACCTTGTGGCTCACGGTCTTGCCGCGGAAGCTGATCTCACCCGAACTCGGCAGTTCCAGCCCCAGGATCATGCGCGCCAGCGTCGTCTTGCCCGATCCGCTCTCGCCGATAATGGTGAAGATTTCCGGGGTCTCCGCGCTCAGCGACAGGCTGGCATCGTCCACCGCCTGCACGGTCTTGCGGCTCAGCAGCCCCCCCATGGTGAAGCGCTTGGAGACGTGGCTGACCTCGAGTAGATCGCTCATGACACAGTCTCCATGGCCCGTTCGGGGCTCACCAGCGGCTCCACGTCGCGCCAGCGCCAGCAGGCGGTGCGGTGGTTGGGGCTCACCGTCTCGAGCGGCGGCACATCGGTCTTGCACTTGTCCACGGCCAGCGGGCAGCGCGGATGAAACCGGCATCCGGCCGGCGGATTGGCCAGGTTGGGCGGGCGGCCTTCCAGCGCCGGGCGCTGCTTGGTGTCGCCGATGCGGGGCAGGCTGGCCACCAGGTGCGCGGTATAGGGATGCTTGGGCGCAAAGAACATCTCGCGCGTCGGCCCTTCCTCCACCAGCCGCCCGGCATAGATGATGCCCACCCTGTCGGCCATGTTGGCATGCACGCTCATGTCATGCGTCACGAACACCACCGAGGAACCCATTTCCCGCTGGATGTCGCGGATCAGGCTCAGCACTTCCTTCTGCACCACCACGTCGAGCGCGGTGGTCGGTTCGTCGGCGATGACGAATTCGGGGTGGCACACCGTCGCCAGCCCTATGGTCACGCGCTGCCGCATGCCGCCCGAAAGCTCGTGCGGATAGGCGCGCAGCACGTCGGCGGGCAGCTTGAGCCGCTCCAGGTGGTTGAGGATCCGCTGCCGGTAGGCATCCCCGCTCAGCCCCAGTGGCCGTTTGGCGAAGTCCTCGAATGTCTTGCCGATCCGGCGGACCGGGTTCAGCACGCTCATCGACCCCTGCATGATGTAGCTCAGGTGCTTCCAGCGCACCGCCTCTATCTCGGCTTCACTTGCCGTCGTCACGTCGATCGGCCCGTTCTTGAAGTCGTATTTCACCGTGCCGGACACGATGCGCAGCGGCGGACGGATGGCGGCGGCCAGCACCTTGATGAAGCTGGTCTTGCCCGATGAGCTTTCGCCCGCAATGCCATAGACCTCGTTCTTCCTGATGCTCATGGTGATGTCGTCGACCGCCCGCACTTCGCGGTTCGTGCCGAAATAGTTCATCTGGTAATAGGCCTTGAGGCCGTCGACCTTGAGCAGATCCTGGTTGGCTTGGGTCATGCGCCGAACTCTCCACAAACTCGGAGGGGCACCTCCCCCCTTGTGGGGGAGGTTGGGAGGGGAATGGGGCAGGCGGGATGCAAGTTCATGCGCCCATCCTCCGCAGTCGGCTGCGCGGGTCGATATACTCGTTCATGCTCATGGCCAGCAGGAACAGGCCCAGGAAGGTCATCACGATCAGGATCACCGGGATCACGATCCACCACCACACGCCAACCACCATGGCCGAGTGCGAATTGGCCCAGTACAGCGCCGTGCCGATGGTGGGGTTGTTGATATTGGTGAAGCCCAGCACGGCCAGCGTCACCTCCAGCCCGATCGACCACAGCATGTTGTTCATGAAGGTCGCGAACACGATGGGCATGACATAGGGCAGGTGCTCTTCGAGCAGCACCTTGCGCGTGCTCA
>CAMLOA010000011.1 GCA_946481445.1 uncultured Devosia sp.
GAGCTGGCCCTCAACCGGGCCCTGGCCTCGGCGGTGGATCCGCAGCGGCTGCTGGCCATGTCGACCATTCATTTCGCCAACCTGCGGCGGTGGCGGACCGAGGTGGACGCCGGCAAGACGCCCCGCATGGTGCTGGAAGGGCAAAAGCCCAAGCCGCATTTCTCGCGCATCGGCGCGCTTGAAACCCAGCTGCGGCTCTGGTCGGACGCCGCCCTGGCCACCGCCAGCGAACGCATCCTGCAGGCCACGGCAGACAGCCGCCGGCGCCCCGCTCTGGCCGAAGCGACCACACGCCGGGCCCTGCTGGCCATCTGCACCGAGGCGGCGCGGCACTGAGGCCCGCCGCTTCACGTGAAACAGGGCGCTAGTTGGTGTAACCCGTCAGCCGCGCACAGATGCCGTCCAGCTGTTCCAGGGTCTTGTAGCGGATCTCCAGCTTGCCGCCGCGCTCGCTATGCGCCAGCGACACCGAAAGGCCCAGCGCATCCGACAGCCGCCGCTCCAGCGCCAGCGTATCGGGGTCGCGATCGGTCTGTGCCTCGACCTTCTTTTTGCCCGGCACGTCCCGTTGCTGGCTGAGGGCCTCGGCTTCGCGGACGGAAAGCCCACCCGACACGATCTGCCGGGCGAGGCCCGCCGGATCGTCCGCCGTGATCAGTGTGCGGGCATGTCCGGCCGTGAGGGTGCCGCTGGCCACCATGCCGCGCACGTCTTCGGGCAGCTTCAGCAGCCGCAGCGTATTGGCGACATGCGACCGGCTCTTGCCGATCACCTGGGCCAGATCCTGCTGCGTATAATCGAACTGTTCGATCAGCTGCCCGTAACCCATTGCTTCTTCGAGCGGATTGAGATCGGCGCGCTGCACGTTCTCGATGATGGCGAGCTCGAGCGCTTCCTTGTCGCCCACTTCGCGCACGATGACCGGGACATCGTGCAGGCCCGCCTTCTGCGCAGCGCGCCAGCGGCGCTCGCCGGCGATGATCTCGAAGATGTTCGGGTCATCGCTGGGACGGACCAGCAAAGGCTGCATCACGCCCTTTTCGCGGATCGAATTGGTCAACTCCTCCAGCTGTTCGCTGTCGAAGGTGCGGCGCGGATTGGCGCGGTTGGCGATAATGAAATCGACCGGCAGGCGCTTGACGCCACCACTTTCGGTGACGCGCACACCCTCCAGGGCGGACATGTCCCCGATCAGCGCGGCCAGCCCGCGGCCCAGACGTGTGGGTTTATCGTTCATATCGGGCTCCTATGCCGCCACGAGCTGGCGCTCGCGCCGGATCACTTCGGTCGCCAGCCGCAGATAGGCCTGGCTGCCGGCACATTTGAGGTCGTAAAGCAGGGCCGGCTTGCCGTAGGACGGCGCTTCGCTCAGCCGGACATTGCGGGGGATGACGGTATCGTAGACCAGGTCGCCCATTTCGCTGCGCACGTCCTGCAGCACCTGTTCGCTGAGGTTGTTGCGCTTGTCGAACATGGTCATCACCACGCCCTGGATGGACAGGCGCGGATTGAGCGTCGAACGAATTTGCTCAATGGTCTGAAGCAGTTGGCTCAGGCCTTCAAGGGCAAAGAACTCGCATTGCAGCGGCACCAGCACGGCATCGGCGGCAACCAGGGAATTGACCGTCAGCAGATTGAGCGAGGGCGGACAATCGATCAGGATATAGCTCACCGGCTTGTCGTTGATGGTGAGATCACCCAGCTGTTTGAAGGCGTTGCGCAGCTTGAAGGCGCGGTCGGCCTGGCCGGCAATGGTGAGCTCGACACCCAGAAGGTCCATGGTCGAGGGGACGATGGCGACATTGGGCACGCTGGTCATGGTCGCGGCCTGGGCAACCGTGGCCTCGCCCACGAGCAGGTCATAGGACGACACTTCCCGCTCGGTGCGGGATATGCCCAACCCGGTCGAGGCATTGCCCTGCGGGTCCAGGTCGACAATGAGCACGCGCTCGCCGATGGCGGCAAGCGCGGTGGCGAGGTTGATGGCCGTAGTGGTCTTGCCCACGCCGCCCTTCTGATTGGCCAGTGTCAGGATACGGGGTGCCACGCTCGGCCTCCAGCTCGTTCGCCGCTAACTAACTGATTTCGCACTCAAATTTGTGAGCGTCAGGAGGACACCCTTTGCATCGGTGTCGCTCTTGGTTACTAGCACGTCAAAGTTCCAAAGCGTAGCCGCTTCCGCGACTTCTTCAACATGTTCCCGCCCCTTATGCAGGATGGCCCGGGTTTGCCGGCCCCAGAGCGGGGCCATCCAGCTACACAATTGCGGGAGCGCCGCCAGGGCGCGGGAGGTGATGACGTCGGGAACCGGTGTTTCACGTGAATCAAGCTGATCACTCCGCCTACCCTCCACCGTCACGGCGAGTCCCAACTCCCGGGCCACGGTACGCAGAAAGCTCACCTTGCGACCGGTGGGTTCCACCAGCACGAATCGCTGCTTTCCCCCTTTGAGGGCGATGGCCAGCGGCAGGGCCGGAAATCCCCCGCCGCTGCCCAGATCGAGGACGTGGCGATCCTCTGGGCGCAGCAGGGTCAACGCCTGCAGGCTGTCGGCGAAATGCCGCGTCCAGACCTGGTCCAGTGTTTCACGTGAAACCAGATTCTGCACGGCCTGCCATTTGCGCAGCAGCACAGCATAGGATTCCAGGTCGCGTGCCACCGATTCGAGGGGGCGGGTGAAGTACTGCGTATAGGGCGCGATGGATGTAAGGTCGGCCATCAGCTAGCTTTGCGCATCTCGCCGCGGCGAATGACAGCCAGCAACAGCGTCACTGCTGCCGGGGTCATGCCATCCATGGCCTGCGCCTGGGCAATGGTCTGCGGCCGTTCGGCGGACAGCTTCTGGCGCAACTCCATGGACAGTCCGGGAATGGCCGCGTAGTCGATAGTATCGGGAATAGCCCGGTGTTCGTCGCGCCGCACCGCCGCAATATCCTCGCGCTGCCTGTCCAGATAGACCGCATACTGAGCATCGATCATCAGCTGCTCGGCGACCGGGCCGGGAATCTGTTCGAGCTCTGGCCACAGGCGCGCGACATCGGCAAAGCGGATATCCGGGTAGGAAAGCAGGTCAAACGCGCTCCTCACCTTGCCATCCTCGTTGACCGCAATGCCTTGCTTGCGGGCCGCACTCGGCGTGGTGGTGAGGCGGGCCAGCATGGCGCGGCCCGATGCCAGCGCCTCCTGCCGGGCGCTGAAGTGGTCCGCTCGCGCGCCGCCGACCAGCCCCCTGTCCATTCCGAGCGGCGTGAGACGCTGATCGGCATTGTCGGCCCGTAGGTGCAGCCGAAACTCCGCCCGGGAGGTGAACATGCGATACGGCTCGGAGACACCGCGGGTGACCAGGTCATCCACCATCACGCCGAGATAGCTCTCCGTACGGGACAAGATCATCGGTTCGCGGCCGCTTGCCGCCAGAGCGGCGTTGGCGCCGGCGAGCAGGCCCTGCGCGCCTGCCTCCTCATAGCCCGTCGTGCCATTGATCTGACCGGCAAGATAGAGGCCGGGCTGGCGCTTCACTTCCAGCGTCGACCGCAATTCGCGAGGATCGACATAGTCGTATTCGATGGCATAGCCCGGACGCACGATACGCACATTCTCAAGGCCTGGCATGGACCGCAGAAACGCTTCCTGCACGTCTGCCGGCAGCGACGTGGACAGTCCGTTCGGGTAGACCGTCGGGTCATCAAGCCCTTCAGGCTCAAGGAAAATCTGGTGACTCTCCCGATCGGCGAAGCGCACGATCTTGTCTTCGATCGACGGGCAGTAGCGCGGTCCGCGCGACTGGATGCGCCCCGAATACATCGCCGACCGATGCAGGTTGTCGGCGATGATGCGGTGGGTTTCGGCAGTCGTACGGGTGATATGACAATCGACCTGTGGCGTCGAAATCGCCGTGGTCAGCGCCGAGAACGGCTCCGGGGGTGTGTCGCCCGGTTGCGCCTCGAGGCCGGAATAGTCGATGCTGCCGGCATCGAGCCGTGCCGGCGTGCCGGTCTTCAGCCGTCCCAGTTGAAGGCCCAGCGCTTCAAGGCGCGTCGATAGCCCAAGCACCGGCTTCTCGCCGACGCGGCCCGCCGGGGTGGTTTCCTCACCGCGATGGATCAGACCGCGCAGGAAGGTGCCGGTGGTCAGCACGACGGCTCTGGTGCCGATTCGGCGTCCGTCCAGCAGCACCACGCCGCTCACGGCCCCATTGGTAACCGCGATATCGTCGACCTCGGCCTCGATTACATCCAGGTTTGGCTGGGCGGTAATGGCCGCCTGCATGGCCTGGCGATAGAGCTTGCGATCAGCCTGGGCCCTTGGACCGCGAACTGCGGGGCCCTTGCGGCGGTTGAGCACGCGAAACTGAATGCCCGCCTGGTCGGCGACCCGCCCCATCAACCCGTCCAGGGCATCGATCTCGCGCACCAGGTGGCCCTTGCCGAGTCCGCCAATGGCGGGATTGCAGCTCATTTCGCCAATCGTGGCGAAGCGGTGCGTGACCAGGGCCGTACGGACGCCAAGGCGCGCCGACGCAGCGGCAGCCTCGCAGCCGGCATGGCCTCCCCCCACAACGATGACGGCGTAGTCGGTCATGGTGCCTCTCCGGGTCGCTCAATAGGCCAATGTTTCACGTGAATCAATCTCGTGCGCCGCCTGCGGGTGTTTCACGTGAATCACTTGCCGATGCAGAAACTGGCAAACAAGCGATCCAGGACGCGCTCCGCATCAATCCGGCCCAGCAGCCGCTCGAGCGACTGGGAGGCTATGCGCAGGCATTCCGCGGCAAGTTCCGGGGTGCCCATGAGGTGCTGCGCCTTTTCGAGCGCATCTACCGCCGCCTCGAGTGCGAGGCGATCGCGTTCGCGGCTGAGAAGGGGCGGCTCCCCCGAAGCGAGGTCGGCACCCAAACCCGCAAGCCGGGTGAACAACTCGCCAACCCCCTGCCCGGTTTGTGTGGAGAGACTCAGATCCGCGCCGTCGACCAGTCCCAGGTCGCTCTTGGTGGCGATGACCAGATTGGCGGCAACACCTTCCGGGCGCGGCACATCGTCGATATCGGGGGCGCGGAGCCAGAGGACGATGTCGGCACTGCGCATGGCGGCCTGGGCCCGCCTCACGCCCTCCGCCTCGGCCTTGCTCTCGGTCTCGCGCAAGCCGGCCAGGTCGAGCAGCACGAACAATTGTCCGCCAATGTCGAGGGGTACCTCGCGGACATCGCGCGTAGTACCGGCTTCCTCGGTAACGATGGCAATGTCGCTTCGGGCCAGGGTGTTGAGCAGGCTTGATTTTCCCACATTGGGCGGACCCGCGAGCGCAACCCGGATCCCCTCACGCACGATCCGGCCATGCTCGATGCTTGCGAGGGCTGCGACCAGGTCGGCATGGAGGGCAACCAGGCTTGCGGCGAAACCTTCCGGCAGGGTTTCGCTGACATCGCCTTCGTCGGAGAAGTCGAGCCGGGCTTCAATCTCCGCGCGCAGGTCCAGCAGCTGGCCGCGCCAGGTGTCGAGACGTTGCGACAGGCCGCCCTCGAACCGCGCCAGCGCCTGCCGCCGCTGGTTCTCGGTTTCTGCATCGAGCAGGTCACCCAGTCCTTCGATCTCGACCAGGTCGAGTTTGCCATTCTCGAAGGCGCGGCGGGTGAACTCGCCGGCTTCGGCCAATCTGGCGCCGCTGTCGGTGATCAACCTGAGAATGGCCCGGACGCCGGCGGGAGACCCATGCACCTGCAGTTCGGCGCAGTCCTCTCCCGTAAAACTGTGGGGGGCCGGAAACCACGCAACGAGCCCGCGATCGAGCAGGCTTTCGCGGCCGACGGGGCGCAGGGTCAGTCTGCGGGGTTCGGGCAATGGGCCGCAGACCGATGCCAGGATGCTCGCTGTCAGCGGCCCGGACAGGCGGATGACGGCGACGCCGGATGGAAGCGGTCCCGAGGACAGCGCAACGATCGTATCGCTGGACGTCATGCTAGCCTTCCCAATGCAAAGAGCGACACGCTGTTCGCATGCCGCCCTCAGAAGCAAGGATCGCGAAAGCGATCAGGTATTCATCGAATCGAAGAAGTCGGAATTCGTCTTGGTCTGGCGGACCTTGTCCATGAGGAATTCCATGGCGTCGATCGTCCCCATCGGATTGAGGATACGGCGCAGCACATACATCTTCTTGAGGATATCGGGTTCCACCAGCAGCTCTTCCTTGCGGGTGCCCGACTTGGTGATGTCGATGGCCGGGAAGATGCGCTTGTCGGCGACCTTGCGGTCAAGGATGATTTCCGAGTTGCCCGTGCCCTTGAATTCTTCGAAGATCACTTCGTCCATGCGCGAGCCGGTATCGATCAGCGCGGTGGAGATGATGGTCAGCGACCCGCCATCCTCGATATTGCGGGCGGCGCCGAAGAAGCGCTTGGGGCGCTGCAGGGCGTTCGCGTCGACACCGCCGGTGAGAACCTTGCCCGAGCTCGGAACGACGGTGTTGTAGGCCCGGCCGAGGCGGGTAATCGAATCGAGAAGAATGACCACGTCGCGCTTGTGTTCGACCAGGCGCTTGGCCTTTTCGATCACCATTTCGGCGACCTGGACGTGGCGCGAAGCCGGCTCGTCGAAGGTCGAGGAAATGACTTCGCCGCGCACCGAGCGCTGCATGTCGGTCACTTCTTCCGGACGCTCGTCGATCAGCAGCACGATCAGATAGCATTCGGGGTGATTGGTGGCGATCGACTGTGCGATATTCTGCAACAATACTGTTTTACCGGTACGCGGAGGCGCAACAATCAGGGCGCGCTGGCCCTTGCCGAGCGGCGCCACCAGGTCGAGCATGCGCGCCGAACGATCCTTCAGGGTCGGATCGGGCAGCTCCATGCGGAGGCGTTCTTCGGGATAGAGCGGGGTGAGATTGTCGAAATTGACCTTGTGGCGAACCGCCTCGGGGTCTTCGAAATTGATGGTATTGACCTTGAGCAGCGCGAAATAGCGCTCGCCATCCTTGGGAGACCGGATCTGGCCTTCCACCGTATCACCGGTCCTGAGGCCGAAGCGGCGGATCTGGGAAGGGCTGACATAGATGTCGTCCGGACCCGGAAGATAATTGGCATCGGGGGAGCGCAGAAAGCCGAAGCCATCAGGCAGGACTTCCACCACGCCCTCGCCGGTAATGTCCACTTCGCGCTCGGCGAGTTGCTTGAGAATGGCAAACATCAGTTCCTGTTTGCGCATGGTCGAGGCATTCTCGACCTCGTGTTCTTCGGCGAACACCAGCAATTCGGCCGGAGACTTGGCCTTGAGCTCGCTGAGCTTCATATTCTGCATGTAGCGATTAAACCCTTGAGGGAAATCAGAGATCGTCGGATAGGCGATATTGGGAGGGTTCGCATCGCGCTAGCGACCGGGGCCGGTCAGCCGAGATTTGGGATGCGTTGGCTGCTCATGTAGCCTGATCCGGGGGCAGTTTCAAGGATGAAACCGTCAGCCCCCGGGCAGATTCACGTGAAACAGGCGTCCTAGAAGGGCCGGACGATGACCGCGACGACGATGACCACGGCAATGACGAAGGGGATTTCGTTGATGGCGCGATAGAATGTATGCGGCCGCGTGTTGCGATCCTGCTGGAAGGCTCGCAGCAGCGACCCATACCATCCGTGAATGCCGCTGAGCGCAATGACCATGGCCGCCTTGAGCCACATCCAGCCCTGCGAGAAATCGACGATTCCGAAGCCGAAGGCCAGCCACAGGCCGAAAATCCAGGTGGCGACCATGGCCGGCGTGATGATGCCGCGATAGAGCTTGCGCTCCATGACCTTGAACGTCTCGGACTTGTCCGAGCCCACCACCGCCTCGGCATGGTAAACGAACAGGCGCGGCAGATACATCATGCCGGCCATCCAGGCGATCACGGCAATCACATGCAGCGCCTTGACCCACTCATACATCGTTCAAACTCCCCCACTGCCCACTGGCGTCAGCCATTCTTCACCCGCTCCACCAGCCGCGCGACATGCTCGATGGGTGTTTCCGGCACGATGCCATGGCCCAGATTGAAGATATGCGGTCGATCCGAGAAGGCGGCGATGATGGCATCGACCCGCTCGTCCAGCTGCCGGCCGCCGGCGACAAGACGCAGGGGATCGAGATTGCCCTGCAGCGGCAGGGCGGGCGACAGGCCGCGCGCAAAATCAAGCGGCGTGGCATAATCGAGGCCAAGGGCATTGACCCCGGTCAGCTCGGCATAACGCCTGAGATTGCCGGCCGCGCCGCGTGGAAACCCGATAATGGGTGCACCGGGCACGCGCGCCCGGACGCCGGCCACGATCCGCCGGTTGGGTCCGATGACATGACTGCCAAAGGCTTCGTCATCCAGATTGAGCGCCCAGCTCTCGAAAAGCTGCACCACATCGGCGCCCGCCTCGAACTGGGCCACAAGGTAGTCGATGCTCGCCGCCACCAAGATGTCGATGAGCCGGGCAAAGGCTTCCGGCTGCCGCAGGGCAAACAGGCGCGCCGCCGCCTGATCCGGCGAGCCCCGTCCGCCGATCATATAGGTGGCAACGGTCCAGGGAGAGCCGCAGAAGCCGATCAGAGTCTTGTCCGGCTCGAGGGCCGCCCGCAACCGCCGCACCGTCTCCAACACCGGCGCCAGGTGTTCCAGCACGCGCTCGGGGCGCAGTCGAGCCAGACTGGTTGCCTCGATCGGCTCGAGCAGGGGTCCCTCGCCCACTTCGAAGCGGACCTTCTGCCCCAGCGCATCGGGTATCACCAGGATGTCGGAAAACAGGATCGCCGCATCCAGCGCGAAACGGCGCAGCGGCTGCAGGGTGACTTCGGTGGCGAGATCGGGATTGTAGCAAAGGTCAAGGAAGCTTCCGGCCTTGCTGCGGGTTTCCCTGTATTCGGGCAGGTAGCGTCCGGCCTGTCGCATGATCCAGACAGCAGGCCGCTCCTGGCGCTGTCCCAGGACCGTGGCCAGCAAAGGCTTGTGGTGCGCCGCGCTCATTCCAATCGACCCTTCACGACCCAAAAAGAGTCTGTCTTGCTTCGCATTAGTATCTTCATGGCGGTGTTTTGAGCCAATTCACCGCCATCCACAATTGCTCTGATGGCGGCATGAGCGCGCAGGCGATTGGTAAACGCGCTGTTAACGGCAGCGGGGAGAATCCTGGCCGCAGCCCGCTACCGAGTGGTTAACGAAGCCTTAACGAGCCGACTCCGGAGTCAATGATTCGCTTGGCCATGTGCAAAAGCGCTTGGCGACCGGCTGGCGGCCATTTCCGTTATCCCCAGACCTATCCATGGGTCCCGGTCGCCGCTGTGCGGAGTCGAGCTGTTAACGATTTGGAAACCAAGTCGAACAAGTCGGCACGCCGGCCGAAATCATGAGTCATAGTCACAGCAACGGGCTTGAGCTGGGGATGACTGTGTGGAAAACATGCGCCCATGCTGATCCTCGCAAGCACCAGCCAGACGCGCAAAGCCCTGTTGTTGCAGGCCGGATTGCGCTTTGACGCCGTGCCTGCCGAGATCGACGAACGCGGGCTCGAGCAGGCGGCCCTTGCCGAGGGCGGTGACGGGCGGGACGTGGCCCTGCTGCTGGCCCGGCGCAAGGCGGCCGAGGTGTCCGCCCGCTATCCGGGCGCGATCGTGATCGGTGCCGACCAGACCCTGACCTTGGGGACCGAGCTTTTCCACAAGCCCGCCGACCGGCAGGGTGCCGCCGACCAGCTCGACCGGCTGCGCGGCAAGACCCATCGCCTGCACGCGGCCGTGGCCCTGGTCCGGGATGCCGTCCCGCTTTGGTCGGACATCCAGACGGCGGAACTCACCATGCGCGACTTTTCCCCGGACGAGCGCGACGATGTCCTGGCGCGGGAGGGTGCAGGCGCGCTGGCATCGGTAGGCGGCTATCGGCTGGAAGGGCCATCGATCCGCCTGTTCGAGACCGTGAGCGGGGACTATTTCACCATATTGGGCCTGCCCCTGCTCCCCCTGCTCGCCGCCCTGCGCGACCTGGCCCCCGAAACGCTCAAGTGACCCGCACGTGACCACCAAAGCCTTTGTCATCGGCCATCCCATCGCCCATTCCCGCTCGCCGCTGATTCATGGCACCTGGCTGCGGGAACACGGCATCGACGGCAGCTACGAGGCCATAGACGTCGCGCCCGCCGACCTGACCGGCTTCTTCGCGCGCCTCAGGACCGGTGAATTCGCCGGCGGCAATGTCACCATCCCCCACAAGGAGGCGGTCTTCTCGCTCTGCGACGAGGTCGATCCGCTGGCCCGCACCATCGGCGCGGTCAATACGCTCGTGGTGCGTGCTGGCCGCATCCTGGGCAGCAACACGGACTATCTGGGTTTTCTCGGCAACCTGGACGCCGCGGCGCCCGGCTGGTCGGATGGTCCCAACGACGCGCTGATCATCGGTGCCGGCGGCGCCGCCCGCGCCGTGCTGGTGGCGCTGCGGCGGCGCGATGGCGGCAAGGTGCATGTGCTCAACCGGACGCTGAGCAATGCTCAGGCCCTGGTCAACGAGATCGAAGGGCCCTTCGAGGCGCATGGCTTCGATGCCTTCCCGGACCTGGCGCCCCGCACCGGGCTCATCGTCAACACAAGTTCGATCGGCATGCATGGCAGCCGCTTCGACTGGCTGGACATGAACCTGCTGCCCAGGTCCACGCTGGTCACCGATATCGTCTATACCCCGCTGATCACGCCGCTCCTGGCCGACGCCGCGGCCCATGGCCTGCGCATCGTGGACGGCCTGGGCATGCTGCTGCACCAGGCCGTTCCTGGCTTCGAGGCCTGGTTCGGCGTGCGCCCGAGCGTGACCCCGGCCCTGCGGGCCAGCGTCCAGGCAACGCTGGAGCACTGACCATGTGGCGGATCGGCATGACCGGATCGATCGCCACGGGCAAGTCGACCGTGCTCAAGGCCTTTGCCGATCTGGGCGTGCCGGTCTATTCCGCCGACGAGGCCGTTGCCGATCTCTACCGGGATGAAGCGGTGGCGCCGGTCGAGGCGCTGTTTCCCGGCGTTTCCGTCGGTGGGCAAATCGACAAGGCCCTGCTGTCGCAGCGCCTGCAGGCGGACCCGTCGGGCTTTGCCCGGCTCGAAGCGGTGGTCCACCCGCTGGTGCGGGCGCGCATTGCCCGCTTCCTCGATGCCGCAGAGGCCGCCGGGCACGAACTGGCCGTGGTGGAGGTCCCCCTGCTGTTCGAAAGCGGCCACGATTACGGCTTCGACGCCATCGGCGTCACCTGGGTTGACGAGGCCGTCCAGCGCGAACGGGCCCTCGCCCGTCCGGGAATGACCGTGGAAAAGCTCGACGCCATCCTTGCCCGGCAGATGCCACAGGCCGAAAAGAAGGCTCGTGCCACCTATCTCTTCGATACCGGCATGCCGATCGCCAGGACCCGCGACATGGTTGCAGCCCTGGTGGCGGGCATCCGCGCCAAAAGGCCAGGACAGTGAATCGCGAGATCGTTCTCGACACCGAAACCACCGGCCTCTCGCCCGCCACCGGCGACCGCCTGGTCGAGATCGGCTGCGTCGAATTGATCAACCACATCCCCACCGGCCGGCACTATCACGTCTATCTCAATCCGCAGCGGTCCATGCCCGAGGAGGCGTTCCGCGTGCACGGCCTCTCGGACGACTTCCTCGCCGACAAGCCGCTGTTCAAGGCCGTAGCCGGCGATTTCCGTGATTTCCTGGGCGATGCCCAGCTGATCATCCACAATGCCGCCTTCGACATGGGCTTTCTCAATGCCGAACTGGAGCGGGCCGGCCATCGCCCGCTGGGCAACCCGGTCCTCGACACAGTGATGCTCGCGCGCGACAAGCATCCCGGCGCGCGGGTGAGCCTTGATGCCCTGTGCAAGCACTATGGCATCGACAATTCCCGCCGCACCCTGCATGGCGCCCTGCTCGACGCCGAGATCCTGGCCGAAGTCTATCTCGAACTGATCGGCGGCAAGCAGGTGAGCCTGGCGCTCAGCGCCGAGACCCGCATTTCGGGCGCCGAAGCCATCGCCACCCGCGTCGTGGCGCGGCCCCGGCCAGTGCCGCTGCCGCCGCGCATCAGCGAGGCGGAAGCCCTGGCCCATGCCCGTTTCATCGCCGGCCTGGGTGCGGACGCGGTGTGGAGCCGCTATGGCGATATTTCGGCGCCCCACCAGACGGCCGAATGAGAAAAGGCCCCGGCGTCGCGCCAGGGCCTTTCAGACTCGATGTCACCTGAAATCAGTTGGGCTTGTCGCCCCCGGCCGTCTCGGCATTGGCGAGCGGGGTCGCGCCCTGCTGGGCCGCCAGCTTGGCCAGGTTCTGCCGATAGATGGCGGCAAAGTCGACCGGTTCCATCATCAGGGGCGGGAAGCCGCCCTGCTGGGTGACGCTGGCCAGCACCTGGCGGGCAAACGGGAAGATCAGCCGCGGGCATTCGATCATCAGCAGGGCGCTGAGCTGGCCTTCAGGCACGTTCTTGAGACGGAACACGCCGCCATAGACGAGCTCGACATTGAACAGCACCGCTTCGGCGCGGTTGGCCTTGGCATTGAGCGTCAGTTCGACCGCGTAAAGATCATCGGCCTGCTTCTTGACGCCCACCGAGATCGAAACGTTGAAGGCCGGATTGGCGCCGCCCGACATGATCGAACCGGGTGCGCCCGGATTTTCAAAGCTGAGGTCGCGGATATACTGGCCCATCAGATTCATCGAGGGCAGGTTTGCAGCCTGGGGGGCCGCGCCGCCCTGGGTTTCGTCGGACATGGCTCTGGTCTTCCTTTGGAAAATTCGGTTGGGGCTGGGCTAGCATCTTTGCGCCCTCCCGATCAAGCTGGCGCGGGTCACCCCTGGCGGTAGTCGTCCTCGTCCAGGTCGATCGTACCGGGGCCGCGCACGCGCGGTTCGGCATGCATGGTATAGCTGCGGCCGGTACTGCTCGTGCTGACCACCCGCACCCGGCGCGCCAGCGCGCCATAGATCCAGCCGCGCACGGCCGGAACGAGCAGCGCCAGCGCCACGATGTCGCTGAGAAAGCCGGGCAGCACCAGGAATACCGCGGCGACCCCGATCATCATGGCGTCGGCTATGGTCCGGGCCGGCATGCTGCCCGTATTGACATTGTTGCGCAGCTGGCCGAGCACGGCCACGCCCTGCTGGCGGAGCAGGAGCCCGCCCAGGAGGGCCGCGCCGATCACCAGCGCCAGCGTCGGCCAGAGGCCGATGGTCTGGCCCACCTTGATGAACAGGGCGATCTCGATGATGGGTAGCAGCAGCAGGCCGATGGCGAACAAGCGGGCCACGATGACGTTTTCCTTCCTGCCGGCACACGGCAAAATGTCGCCTCCCGCCAGTGTGAACTGGTTTTGGGGTGAGGCTTTGCCTATATATAGGAAACGACAGGCGCCATGCGAGCGCCGCCGCGTCCTTTTTGGGCGCCCAAGGACTTAAGGTGCTTCGCCCATGGACGAATTTTTCGATCTGCCCACTCTCATCGTCATCGCCGTGGCCGTTTTCGTGCTGTTCCGCCTGCGCTCCGTGCTGGGGACCCGCACCGGCAACGAGCGGCCTCCGATGGAGCGGCGCAAGCCCGCCGAGGCGGCGGCCGAGGAGACGGTGGTGCCGCTGCGTCCGCGCCCGGCGACGGCGCCCGACCTCGACGACGAACGCCGGGCCCGCAAGCTCGAAGCCGAGATCGAGCAGTATTCGCATGGGGACGCCGCGCTGGCCGAGGGCTTCCGCGCCGTGGTTGAGGCCGACCCGAGCTTTACGCCCAAGAGCTTCCTCGATGGCGCCAAGCAGGCCTATGAGATGATCGTCACCGCCTATGCCTCGGGCGACCGGCAAATGCTGCGGAACCTGCTTGAGCGCGACGTCTTCGAGGGGTTCCAGCGCGCCATTGCCGAGCGCGAGGCCGCCGGCCAGAAGGTCGACTTCACCTTTGTCGGCCTGCCCAAGGTCGAGATTTCCGACGCCGAGTTCGACAAGAAGAACGTGCTGGTCACGGTCCGCTTCCATGCCGAAGTGGTGTCGGCCACCCGTGACAAGGACGGCAACCTCGTGGAGGGCAATGCCGACCAGGTGCAGGTCATCGCCGACGAGTGGACCTTTGCCCGCA
>CAMLOA010000012.1 GCA_946481445.1 uncultured Devosia sp.
TACCACTGGCGGCGGCCGATGATCTCGGCCATCTCCTGCTTGTTGTCCATGCTGTCGCACCACTGCTGGGCTTCCATCACCGCCATCATGATGGCCTTGGTGGCGACGGGGTTGGCATCGACCCAGTCGGCACGCATGCCCAGGACCTTTTCCGGATGGTGGAACCAGAGTTCGCCCGTGGTCGCGGCAGTAAAGCCGATGCCCTGGTTGACAAGCTGCTCGTTCCAAGGCTCGCCCACGCAGAAGGCATCCATGGTGCCGACCTTCATATTGGCCACCATCTGCGGCGGTGGCACGACGATGACGTCGACATCCACGTTCGGCACAATGCCGCCCGCGGCCAGCCAGTAGCGGAGCCACAGGTCATGGGTACCGCCCGGGAAGGTCATGGCTGCCGACGGGGCCTTGCCCTCCGCCTTGGCCTTGGCGAAAACCTCCTTGAGCGGGCTGGAGTCGAGGCCGACACCCGTGTCGGCATAGGCCTGGGCCACCGACAGCCCCTGGCAGTCTTCGTTGAGACCGAGCAGGGTATACATGGGCAGTGGCTGGTTGTTCTGCATGACCGAGCCGGACGAGTAGAGATGCACCTTCGGCCGCAGTATGTGGCCGCCGTCGATGCCGCCGCCGGCAGAGCCCAGGGCCATGTTGTCGCGCGTGGCGCCCCAGCTGGCCTGCTTTTCGATGGCCATGTCGGGCAGGCCGTACTTCTCGAAGATGCCCTTTTCCTTGGCGATGATCAGCGGCGCGGAATCGGTGAGGGCGATGTAGCCCAGCTTGGTGCCCGCAACTTCCGGGCCAGCGCCCTGCGCATATGCGCCGGCGGGAAACAGGGCGCGCGCGGCCATCAGGGTCGCGGCGGTCGCCGTTGCCCCCTTGAGGAAGCCGCGGCGGGTCGTCGTGGTCTGCGTCATAGTGTTCTCCAGTTGCACCGTTTGGAAAAACAAAAGGCCGCCAACAAGCTCTCGCACCGATCGTCTGATCGAGCACGAAGCCGGTTGGCAGCCTTGCCTTGGACGCCCATCATTGGACGTCGACGAGAGCGTCATTGGGAGGAGCGCTTTCGCCGACAACATTGCAGGAACCATGCCAAGCGCAGCCCGGAGGCATAATTTCTTGGCCATCAATAACTTAGAAAGTCACACTTTTGTGCCTACTATTTGTACAATTCAGCGATATGCCCACAAAACGACCTTGTGGCTGAAAATTGCATCGCACTTTGCGGTTGCTGACAATTTAGGCAGGCCCGTTCGGACAACAAAAAACCCGGCCATCTGGCCGGGTCTTTGTCTTGCTTGGCTACCGTCAGCGATCGAACGGAACCGAGGCGGTCAGTATCTGCCCCGAATCGTTGAACTCCACCTCGAAATCGACTGTGATGTGACCTCCGGCCAACAGGATGCGCGAGCCGATCCGCACATCGTCCCCAGCGCGATCCTGCCGCCGCTCGCGCAGGTCGAAGCTTATGGTTTCTCCACTGCGGCGGCCGACGGCCAGGCCGGTAAATCCGGCATTCGAGCTCATAGCCGCCTCATACTGGTTGGCGGCGTCGTTGAAGGCGATGGTCCCGCTGATCGAAAGATTGGCATCCACCAGAGAGCAGCGCCCGGTATAGTTGATCTTGGCCTGGTTGCCTTTGGCGATGGTCAGCCGGCACCGGAACGGTTCCGGCTCTTCCCCGCCCACCAGAGCGCCTGCGCCCTGCCATTGCCCGATATAGGAACTGAGCAGCGCGACTTCCGCTTCGCCCGACCGCGCAGGGCTGGCCAGACCGACAGCGGCAAACAGCGCGAGAGCGAGGGTGACGGCCGTATTTTTCATGGTGTTCACTTTGGACACGAGGGCTTGATGGCAAACTACCGGTGCGCACCGGAGTGAGAGGTATGGAAGCGACGGCAAATTCACGCTACGCAACGATGCAAACTCAGGTTCTAGCGCATCGCGGCCGCGAACGCCTGTAAAATAAATAACACCGATACGTAACGATTGGTTTATTGGGAAGAGGCCCCTTGAACACTTCCAGCGCGCCAATAATCGACGCTCGCAACGTCGTGTACAGTCTAGAGGTGGCCTCCCGCCCACTACATATCCTCAAGAACGTATCCCTCAGCGTCCTCCCCGCCGAAGTGGTGGCCATTGTGGGTCCGTCGGGCAGCGGCAAGACCTCACTGCTCATGTTGCTGGCTGGGCTGGAGAAAGCGACGTCCGGCCAGGTCAGGGTCAATGGGGAGGATCTGTCCGCGCTCGATGAGGATGCCCTGGCACACTTCCGTCGCCGCACCCTGGGAATCGTGTTCCAGAGCTTCCATCTCATTCCCTCCCTCACGGCGCTCGACAATGTGGGGCTGGCGCTCGAAATTGCAGATTCGGCTCTGACACCCGCGGAGGTCCGCGCGCGGGCCGCCGAAGCCCTTGCCGGGGTTGGTCTGGGCGAGCGCCTGGATCATCGTCCTTCGGCCCTGTCGGGGGGAGAGCAGCAGCGTGTCGGTCTTGCCCGGGCCATGGTCGCACGCCCACCGCTCCTGCTGGCCGATGAGCCTACGGGCAACCTGGACCAGAAGACCGGCGCCATGGTCGCCGACCTGATGTTCGATCTCGCCCGCAAGCAGGGCACCGCCCTTGTCCTCATCACCCATGACCCTGCCCTGGCCGCGCGCGCCGATCGCTCACTGACCATGATGGCCGGCGAACTCAGCCAGACGGCAACGGCGACCTAGATGAGCAGGATCCTGCCCTCCATTCGCATCGGCCTTCTCGACCTGCGCGGCGATCTGCGCCGGTTCGTCCTGCTCCTGGCTTGCCTGGCGGTGGGCACGGCCCTGATTGCCGGCGTCAACTCGGTAGGCGCCAGCATCACCCAGGCCATAGACCGCAATGCAGCCGAGCTGATGGGCGGAGACCTCGAGCTCTCGCGGGCTGATCGCCCCGCCTCGGCGGAGGAACTGGCCGAAATCTCCCGATATGGACAGGTTTCCTTCGTCATCGATACCAATGTGCGCGCCGAAGTCCCCGGCAGTGAGGCCTTCGTCGACCTGGCGGCCGTGGGCAGCAGCTACCCGCTGCTCGGCGCCGTGATCAGCCCCCAGCTCTCTCCCGGGGAACGGCCAGCAGACCTGCTCGCCCCACGCGACGGCGTGCACGGGGCACTCGTCTCCCCATTGATGCTCGCGCAACTCGGAATAGGCGTAGGCGACATTTTCGACCTGGGTGGCTCACCCTTCCAAGCGCGCGGCGCCCTGACCAAGCTGCCTGACGGACCGGTGCGCGGTTTCCGGCTCGGCCTGACCACCCTCATCACGACCGAGGGCCTCGCCACGCTGTCCGACCGCACCTCGCCCCTGCCCGGTCTCGGCAACTGGTTTCGCTACAAGCTCCTGCTGGAAGGCGGTGACACCGACGCGGTCAGGGGGGAACTGGAAACGACACTCGGGGCCGCCGGTTGGACCGTTCGCTCCGCCATAGACGGACTGGGTGCCATGGTCCGCTACTATGACCTGTTCATGCGCTTCCTTGTCATCGTGGGGCTGGGATCGCTGCTGATCGGCGGGGTCAGCGTCTGGACCGGCATGCGTGCCTACATCGCCGAGCGCGCAGGCGTCATCGCCGTCATGCGCAGCCTGGGAGCCAGCCGCTCCCGCCTGTTCATCCATTTCTTCGCGCAGGTTGCGGCGCTGGCTGCGGTGGGCGTGGGTACCGGGCTGCTAGTCGGTGGCGGGGCGGCATACCTGGTCCTGCCCGCCGTGGGTGAGGCGGTTGGGGTCGCCCTGGCTCCCACCCTCCACGCCGAGCCGCTGCTGGTTGCCGCCGGGGCCGGTTTCCTCACGGCTTTTGCCTTTGCCTACCTGCCCCTGCAGCAGGCCCAGGCCATTCGTCCCGTCCTGCTGTTCCGCTCCAAGGGCCTTGGCGCGCCGCCTATCGAGTGGCGGGAGCTCGTTGTGTCCGCGCAGGCCATACCCCTGCTGCTGGCCGGACTGGCCTTCTTCTGGCTTGCGGTACGGATGACTGGCGATGCCACGCTGGTCGGCGCGTTTTTCGGTGCCAGCCTGCTGGCCGCCGTCACATTTCAGGTCTTCGTACGCGCTGCCCAGTCCGGGATCGACCGGCTGCCTGCGGCGCGGTTGCGTGTGTTGCGCCACGCCATGCGTGCCATATCCTCCGGCAGTGCCACCGCCGCGCCCGTCGTGGTCTCGGTTGGAATGGCCATGGCCATGCTGATCGTCGTGCTCGTCCTTCAGGGCAACCTGCGCCAGGAGTTTCTCGGCGCTTCGGCCTTCGACGTGCCTTCCCTGGTGGCAGCCGACCTGTTCCCTGACGAGGTGGAAACACTCGAGGCGATGCGGGCGCAGGGAGGCGACGTGGTCGACTTCGTCGCGACCCCCATGCTGCGCGGCGCCCTGGTGGACGTGGGCGGCATCCCGGTCGCCGATCTGCGCACGCGCGGCCCCGAGGCAACCTTCCTGCTTTCGGGCGACGTACCGCTCACCTATCGCAGCCAGTTGCCCGCCTCTTCGCGGGTCGTGCTGGGCGAGTGGTGGGCGGAGGACTATGCCGGTGCCGGCCTGGTATCCCTGCATCAGAGCCTGCGCTCCGGGCTGGGCGTGGACCTGGGCGACACGCTGGTGTTCGAGATCTTCGGCGAGCCCGTGACCGTGACCGTCGCCAATTTCCGTGACTATTCCTGGCAGGGCGGCATCGACTTCCTCGCGACCTTTTCGCCGGGCGTGCTCGATGCCTACCCGACGACATTGTTCGCCTCGGTCTACGCCCCTCCCGGAAGGGAGCAGGCAGCCGAGGTCGCCCTGGCCGGTGCCCTGCCCGACCTGCATTTCATCGCTATCGGCGACACGCTCCGGCAGATTACCGATGCCCTGGCCCAACTCTCCTTTGCCGCTGCGCTGGTGGGCGGGCTGGCCGTGGGAAATGGCCTGCTGGTCCTTGTCGGCAGCCTGGCCACTGGCCGGCGCCAGCGCGAAGCCGATACCGTCATCACCAAGGTACTGGGCGCCACGCGCAGCGAGCTGCTCCTGACCGCCGCGCTGCAATACCTGCTGCTGGCGGCCCTCGCCGCCGTGCCAGCGACCCTGTTGGGTGTCGGCATGGGCTGGATCGTCAGCAATCTGCTGCTGGACGTGGACTTCACCCTGGTCGCCGACACGCTGGTCATCGTTCTGGCCGCCGCATCAGTGATCACGGCTCTGCTTGGCGCCATGACAATTCTGCGCGCCGCCACCGCACGCCCGGCTCGGCTGTTGCGTGACCTCTAGAATCCCTCAGGGCGAGGGACCATCCTCGTTGGCATTGTGTGGCCTGGCGGGCGCCCTGCCCGCATGGGTCCAGGAGTTTACCCGCAGTTCGGCATCGCGGTCCGCATCGGCGGCATCGGGCAAGGGCTGAGATTTCCACCCTCCGATCGGGGCATCGGCCTCCGCCGCCGCCATTTGCGCCCGCCATTCATCCATCAGACCGTCTATGTCCTGGGGGGAAAGAATCCGCCCCTCGTCGACCACGTAGATCCAGGGCTGTCTGTCGCCATGCGCAGCCTGTTTCTGGGCGATGCAGGCAAAGGCGTCGAGCGCATAGTAGAAGAAGTCGCTGGTTCCCGGCCGTGCCCGGTCGGCGAAATCCTTTGGGTAGGCCTCCAGATCGGCCGGCAGCCATGTCAGGGCCGCTTCGCTCCACCAGTTCATTGGGCTGTCTCCTTTCCGGCTACAACCGCGGAGGCCCGCCACCGGTTCGATCACAATGTTCTTCTGGCCGGCAACGCGGCGGGGGAACGTTGCTCGGCTATCTGCCGTTGAGGGACAGTCCCACTGCACGAGGCTGTCCATGCCAAGACCCATCTGGAAAGGCCAGTTGCGCCTCTCGCTCGTTTCGATCGCGGTCGAGCTGTATTCGGCGACCAAGGCCAATGCCAAACCCAGCTTCCGCCAGATCCATGAGCCCTCGGGCAAGCCGATTCACTATGAAAAGGTGGTCGAAGGGATAGGGCCCGTCGACAAGGACGAGATCATGAAGGGGTTCGAGTACCAGAAGGACGACTACGTCCTGCTGACCGACGAGGAGATTGATGCCGTCAAGCTCGAGACGCGAAAGACCCTGGAACTGAGCCAGTTCGTCAGCAGCAACGAAATCGATCCGCTCTACTACGACAAGCCATACTACATGGTGCCGTCCGACGACCTCGCGGAAGACGCCTTCATCGTCATCCGGGACGCGCTCCGCAAGTCCGACAAGGTTGGATTGGGCCAGTTGGCTCTTCGTGGCAAGGAATACCTCGTGGCGGTCAAGCCCGCCGGCAGGGGCCTGCTGCTCGAAACGCTGCACTACCAGGATGAACTGCGAAAGGCGGACCCGTATTTCGCCGACATCCCGACAAAGAAGGCCGATGCCGATCTGCTGGAAGTGGCGACGGCGCTGATCGACAAGAAGACCGACAAGTTCGATGCCAAGGCCTTCAAGGACCATTACCAGGCGGCCCTGCGCGAGTTGATCGCACGGAAGCTCAAGAGCAAGGGGCGCAAGATCACCGCGGTCGATGAGCCCAGGGAGAGCGCGCCAGGCAAGTCCAACGTGATCGATCTCATGGCGGCCCTGAAGTCGAGCCTGGAAGGCGACGGGAAGCAGGCTGGCGGCCAGCGCAAGCGGACAACCAAGGCCCGGGCGACCCCCCGCAAGAAGGCAGGCTAGGCCATGGCCGGAAAAGGCGACGTCCTGCTCAAGGAGTATCACGAGAAACGGGACTTCTCGCAGACCCAGGAACCGTCCGGCGACACCGGGATGAAATCCGGCCCGGCACTCCGCTTCGTGGTTCAGAAGCACGCGGCGACCCGGTTACACTATGATTTCCGGATCGAGCTGGATGGCGTGCTGAAGAGCTGGGCGGTCACCCGGGGGCCCTCCGACAATCCGGCCGACAAGCGTCTCGCCGTGCGCGTCGAAGATCACCCGCTCGACTACGCCAGCTTCGAGGGCACCATACCGGAAGGGCAATATGGCGGCGGCACCGTGATGCTCTGGGACGAGGGCACCTGGGAGCCGCTGGAGGACCCGCATGCCGCACTGGAAGGCGGTGACCTCAAGATGCGTCTCCACGGCCGCCGCATGAAGGGGGAGTGGGTGCTGGTGCACATGAAGGGACGCGACACCAGGCGCAAGTCCGCCCCAGACCGCCAGAACTGGCTGCTGATCAAGCACAAGGACCGTTACGCCCACGACCGGTCGACGCTTGTCGAGCGCTTCACCCGGTCCGTTTCGACCGGGCGCGATCTCGACGGCATCGCCAAGGGCCTCAAGCCCCGCAAGCGCACCTCGACCCCGGCGGAAGCAACATGGTCATCCGCCAAGGCGAGCCCAGCCCCGGCCAGGGCGGCATCGGGAACGCGGGGAAAGTCGTCGGCGATTCCGCGCTTCCGGGAACCGCAACTGGCGACGCTGGTCAGCACGGTTCCTGACGGCCCCGGCTGGGTCTTCGAAATGAAGTATGACGGCTACAGATGTCTTGCCGCTATCTCTGGCGACAAGGTCCGCCTCTACACCCGCGCCGGCAAGGATTGGACCAGGCAATTCGCCGCCATCGTCCCGGCCCTTGCCCGGGTCACCGGCGGGACGGCGCTGCTCGACGGGGAATTGTGCGCGTTCGACGCCAAGGGCCGCACCGATTTCTCGACGCTCAAGCAGCACCTGTCCAATGGCGGACCCCTGACCTACTTCGCTTTCGATCTTCTCGAGGAGGATGGCCAGGACCTCGCCGCGCTCCCGCTCCTCGACCGCAAGGCCCGCCTGGAGCAGCTACTCGGGACCATGGAGCCCGGCTCGCCCGTCCAGTTCTCCCCGCACATTTCCGGCAATGGGCAGAAAGTCCTCGATGCCGTCGCCCGCGAGGGTCATGAGGGCATCATCGCCAAGCGCGGGGACGCCCCCTATCGCGGCGAGCGGACGCGCGACTGGCTCAAGATCAAGCATGCAAGGCGACAGGAATTCGTGATCGCCGGCTGGTCCCCCTCCTCTCGCAAGAAGACCTTTGCCTCCTTGCTTGTGGGCACCTGGGAGGATGGGAAGCTCATCTACAGGGGCCGGGTCGGCACCGGGTTTTCGTCCGATCAGGCGCAGGCCCTGCAGGCGAGGCTGAATGCGCTGGGCCGCAAGTCCACACAATTGGTTGGCGTGCCAAAAGCCGTGAGCCGGACGGCCCGCTGGGTGGCACCCGACCTTGTTGCCGAGATCGCCTATACCGAGCTTACCCCGGACGGGGTGATGCGACATCCCTCGTTTCTTGGCCTGCGTGAGGACAAGCCTGCCGGGGAGATCGTCATCGAGACCCCGGATGCTGATCCCCCCAAACTGCGCCTCCGGCCCGAAGCCGGGGTCAACGCGGCCACCGCAGCGGGGGTCAAGCTCACCAGTCCCGATCGCATCGTCTATCCGGGTCAGGGCGTGACCAAGGCGCACCTGGCTGCCTATTACGAGGCCGTTGCCGAGCGCATGCTCCCCTATGTTGCGCAACGGCCGCTGAGCCTGTTGCGGTGCCCGCAGGGACGCTCGAAATACTGCTTCTTCCAGAAGCACGACACAGGCGGCTTTCCGGACGCCATGAAGTCGGTGATGATCGCGGAAAGGGACGGCGAGAAGCAGGACTACTTCTATGTCGAGGACCTGGCGGGCCTGATCGCCGGTACCCAGATGAACGTCCTGGAATGGCATTTGTGGGGTTCGCGGGTCGATGACCTGGAGCGGCCCGAGCGCCTCATCTTCGATATCGACCCCGACACGGGCCTTGATTTCACCCATGTGCGGGACGCCGCCATCCTGATCCGGGACGAACTCGCGCGGCTCGACCTGACGAGCTTCGCCCTCCTCAGTGGCGGCAAGGGCATTCACGTCATCGTACCTCTGCAACCCCGCGCAGGCTGGCCGGACGCGAAGGCGTTCTGCCGCTCTTTCGCCCAGTCCCTGGCCGACCAGTTTCCCGACCGCTTCACTGCGAACCTGCGCAAGGCCGCGCGCAAGGGACGCCTGTTCATCGACTACCTGCGCAACGAGCGCGGTTCCACCGCCATTGCCCCATGGTCGTGTCGCTCCAGGGAAGGCGCGCCGGTCGCCGTTCCCATCGACTGGGCCGAACTGCCGGACATTAAGTCAGCCAATCAGTTCTCTCTCGAGGCAGCGGCGAGCCGCGCAAGGGCAACCGACCCGTGGAAGGGCTACTTCCATTTGGGCCAGGCCCTGAAGTCCCGCTAAGGCGGCGGCGGCCACCTCTGCCTGCATCTGCCTACCCCTTTGCCAGGCCGCTCTACCCGGCGGCGCTTGCCTGGTCGCGTCTGCCCCAGGGCCGGCCCCGCGATTTCCACAGGCATTTTTGAAATTTATTTCACTTACCGATTTTTCGTGCAACAATGTTGACATGGTCGTGGGCGGCCCGTAAAAAGCCAGCGTTGCAATAAATACCGCAACGTGGGATTTCTTGCAGGCGAGTGAGAGGACACTTGCCCAGACGCAGTCCCAAGCAACCGGAGGAGATAGAATGCAAAATCTGAAGAGGGCTGCCGTCGTCACTGCCATGACCGTCGGCCTTGCCACTGCGGGCAGCAGCACGGCCTATGCGCAAGCCGGCTTCCAGTGCGAACCGGGCGAAACCTACATCATGAACGTCATGGTCTCGGCGCACCCCTATTGGGTTCCCGTCTACCAGGGCTTCAAGCAGGCCGCCGAGGCCATGGGGTGCGAGACGGTGTTCTCTGGCACGCCCGACTACGACATCACCAAGCAGATCGCCTCGTTCGAGCAGGACCTGGTCAAGAAGCCGGCCGGCATCCTGCTGCACCCGATGCAGGCAGACCCGTTCATCGAGGTGATCAATCGCGCCATCGACTCGGGCATTTCCGTGACGACATTCGCCGCCGACTCGCCCAATTCCAAGCGCACCGCCTATGTCACGTCCGACAATCTGGCGGAGGCCAAGTTCGCCGCCGAGGAGATCGTCAAGCAGGTCGGTGACGCCGGCCAGTATGCCGTGCTGGAGAATCCGGGCCAGTCCAACCATGACCTGCGCGTGACGGCGCTGATCGCCTACATGGAAGAGCACTACCCCAACATGGAGCTGGTCGGCCGCCAGGCAACCAACCAGGACAGCAACGCGGCATACCGCGCGACCGCCTCCATCCTGCAGGCCAATCCCGATCTGGCGGCCTTGTGGATCCCAGAGGCCGGCTCGGCCGAGGGCGCCGTTGCTGCGGTACTCGAGGCCAATGCCGACGTGCTCATCATGCATGCCGACGTGACCCCGACGACGCTCGAGCACATCAAGGCCGGCAATATTCACATGGCGCTCAACCCCAATCAGGGCGTGCAGGGCTTCATCGGATTCATCAACACCTATCTGGGCGCCCATCCGGGCATGTTCGACCCGTTCAACGACTACAAGGTGTCCGGATACAATCCCATGCAGATCCCCTTCGTGGACAACGGCTTCGCCGTCATCACCAAGGACAATGCCGAATCCTTCGATCTGGCCAAGTACATGGAAGGCCGCGACCCGAACTGAGGTCGCACGAAGAACTGCGCCGGCTTCGGCCGGCGCAGGCATCAGCCGGAACGTGAGTAGACGATCATGTCAGATGTCATTCTCCAGGTACGCGATCTCAGCAAGGCGTTTGGGCCGATCCAGGCCCTGCGCAACGTGCAGTTCGATCTGCGTCGCGGGGAAATCCACGCCCTGGCGGGCGAGAACGGCGCCGGCAAGTCCACCCTGATGAACATCATCGATGGCATACTGCAGCCCGACAGCGGCGACATCATCTTTGACGGAAAGCCGGTTCGCATCGGCTCGCCCGCAGCGGCCCAGAAACTGGGCATCGGCTTGGTGCACCAGGAAATCGCCCTGTGCCCGGACGTCACCGTGGCCGAGAACATCTTCATGGCAGCGACCAATGCCAGCAAGTCCTGGCTGATGGACTATGAGGCATTGCAGCGCCGTGCCGCCGACATCCTGGCAGGCCTGGGCGACATCGATCCGGCGGCGCTGGTCGCCAGCCTGTCGATATCGCAGCAGCAACTGGTCGAGATCGCCAAGGCACTCACCCTCGACTGCCGCGTGCTGATCCTTGACGAACCGACCGCCGCTCTCACCGAGAAGGAGGCCAGGGTGCTGTTCGCCATCATGCATCGCCTGGCCGAACACGGCATCGCCATCATCTACATCTCCCATCGCATGGCGGAGATCTTCGACCATTGCGACCGCGTCTCGGTGTTCCGCGACGGCCAGTATGTCGTGACCCACGACGTTGCCGACACGACGCCGACCGAGATCGTCAACGCCATGGTCGGGCGCGTGGTCGACAACCGCTACCCCCCCAAATTGGCGGGAGTCAGCACCACGGCCGAACCGATCCTCCAGGTCGACAACCTCGCCAGCCCCGGCCGCTTCGCCGATGTGAGCTTCACGCTGCACAGGGGCGAGATCCTGGGTCTGGGCGGGCTGATCGGCGCCGGCCGCAGCGAAATCGTCAAGGGGATCTGCCGCATCGATGAAGCATCGACCGGGTCGGTGACCCTCAACGGCAGGCCGCTCGAGATCAGGCGCTACCAGCAGAGCATCGGTCACGGCATCGTCTATGTCTCGGAGGACCGCAAGGGTGATGGCCTGTTCCTCGACATGCCCATTGCCGCCAATATCTCGGCGCTCGAACTGGGTCTTGTGAGCCGGGGCGGCATCATCGACCAGCGGCGCGAAACCGAACACGCCAGCCAGCTGGGCCGCCAGCTCAGCCTCAAATGCGGCCATGTCGGCCAGCCGGTATCATCCCTTTCGGGCGGCAATCAGCAGAAGGTGGCCATCGCCAAGATGCTGTCGGTCAAGCCCAAGGTCATCTTCCTCGACGAGCCGACCCGCGGTGTCGACGTCGGAGCCAAGCTCGAGATCCATCGCATCCTGCGCGACCTGGCGACAAGCGGCGTGGGCATCATCGTCATCTCGTCCGAACTGCCCGAACTGATCGGCGTCTGCGACCGGGTCCTGGTGGTGCGGGAAGGCCGCATCAACGGGGAGGTCAGCGGGGAAGCGATGACTGAACAGAACATCATGTACCTGGCCTCCATCGACGCCCGGCGGGCGCAGGCCGCAGGAGCAAGACCATGACCATCCTCGAGGCCGAAACCGGCACCAATACTCCCTCGGCCACCCGAGCCGGCTGGCGGCGCCTGGCTGGCATGCGCGAGATCGGGCTTATCCTCATCATCGTCGCCCTCTTTGCCGCGATGTCCTTTGCCTCGCCCTATTTCCTGACCTGGGAAAACATGCGGGCCATGGCCATGGCCTTCGCCGTGGAAGGCATTGTGGTGGTCGGCATGACGATCCTGCTCATATCGGGTGGCATCGACCTCTCGGTCGGCTCGGTCACGGCGCTCGCCATGGTGATTGCCGGCCTGCTCTTCCTCGCCGGCGTCGATCCGTGGACGGCCTCGCTCATCGCCATCGCCGCCTGCACCGCCATAGGCGGCATCATGGGCTTCTTCGTCACCAGGGTCGGCCTGCACCATTTCATCGTGTCGCTTGCCGCCATGGTCATTGCGCGTGGTGCCTGCCTGCTGGGCACGGGCGGCCGGCCGCTGGGCCTCTTCACCCTGCCGGCCGAATTCAAGTTCATCGGTCAGGGCTCCATCGGCCCGGTGCCGGTTGTGATCGTGATCTTCGTTGTCGTCGTGGTCGCCTTCGACTTCATGCTGCGGCGCACAACCCTGTTCCGGAAGGTGTTCTACACCGGCAGCAACGAGAAGGCCGCGGCCTATTCGGGCATCCGGACCAAGAAGGTGATCTTCTTCACCACCACGCTCTGCTCGGCCCTCTGCGGCATAGCCGGCATCATCTACATGGCCCGCTTCGGGTCGGCCCAGCCGACATTCGGCATCGGCATGGAGCTCAACGTCATCGCCGCCGCCGTCATTGGCGGGGCCAGCCTGTCGGGCGGCTCGGGCACCATTTTCGGCGCCATCCTGGGCACGATCCTGCTCTCGGTTGTGTCCAGTTCCCTCGCCTTGCTCGACGTTTCCGTCTACTGGCAGGACATTATCCGCGGATCGATCCTGCTGGCTGCCGTGA
>CAMLOA010000013.1 GCA_946481445.1 uncultured Devosia sp.
AGCAGCGGAATCATAATCCGTGTGTCGGGGGTTCAAATCCCTCCTCCGCTACCAAACTTCAGAGCCATCGCAGAAGCCCGGAAATCCAGACGTTGCCCAAAGGGGCAGGCGGTGGCGCCGGATACGTGTCACCGCAATGTGACACCGTCCAGACGCAGGGTTTTCGTCCATGGCGCGTGCAGCTTACATCGTCAAAAAGATGGGCGATTCTGGTTCCAGAAGAGATTCGCGGCCCTGGCAATGATGACGCAGATGCGCCGGTTCAACATGACGGTGTCCGACCCGATCCCTGCAAGGAGCGGCCGACGAAAGCTCTGCAAACCCGCCGTCGACCTGAGCTTCCGGACAGGGGCGCCGGGAATTGGACTGACATCGTACCTTGGCATGAAACGTCGACACTGATGCAATGTCCTGCCTTGAAAGGCTTGGCGGTCGCAAACGGCTCTTTACGATATCCATGACCTCGCCGGCCGGCATGGCGCTGGGACGCCTTGCCGGAAACTCTGGTTGAAGTCGGACCGACCGACGACTGGCAGCACATGATCGACAGCACCACCCCTCCCGCGCAGGGGGGTGCTCCAGTGAACCTCGGCCGCGATACCCGTCCCCCGCTATGCCTCGTCTCGACAAAACTCACCAGCGGTGCATCGGCCTGGAGGCCCGCATTGTTGCCGCGAGAGGTCGCGCCGGGGGAGACGTCCAACTCCATCATTCTATCTCCCGGGCTACTTTCATCCCGCAGTATACTTTTTGATAGATCGCGAACTATATAAATATAATGAACTATATAGTGCATCTTGTGCGCCTCGTGTCCAATTTTATTGATACAAGCAATGCACTGGCGCGCATGCCATCCTATCATGACAATAGCTGGTTGACATGGTGCGTTGCATGTCTCAGTCTCATGCGCACTCGACCTCGAAATTCATGACATGGTCGATAGAAAGACTTGTATGAACCGCACGAATACATGATATGAACCAGATGCATGGGGCGCAAACATGAAAAACGGACTGACCGCCGCGCTGGCGGCGATGGCGATACTCGCGACCAGCGGGCTCGCGACCGCGGGCACGCTCGAAGACGTGAAGGCGCGCGGAACATTGATCTGCGGCACCAACCCGGCGACTGCAGGGTTCAGCCTTCCCGACAACAATGGCAACTGGACTGGATTCGTCGTGGACTATTGCCGCGGTGTGGCGACGGCCGTGCTCGGCGACCCCACCAAAGTGAAGTTCATCCCGCTCGAGTCCAAGGACCGCTTCACGGCGCTACAGTCGGGCGAGATCGACATCCTTGCCCACAATGCGACCTGGACTTCGTCGCGCGATGCGTCGCTGGGGATCCTGTTCGCCGGCATCTACTTTTATGACGGACAGGGCTTCATGGTGCACGAGGGCGGACCGACTGATGCGGCAGGCCTCGACGGCGCCTCGATCTGCGTCTCCCAGGGGACGACTTCTGAGCTCAACATCGCCGACTATTTCCGTACCCACAATATGACCTACGAGCCCGTCGGCTTTGCCAACGAGATCGACCAGCTCAAGGCGTTCGAAGAGGGGCGTTGCGACGTCTACTCGGCCGATACGTCGAGTCTCAACGCAGCTCGGCTCCAGATGGCCAATCCCGACGACAACATCGTCCTCGCGGAGATCATTTCCAAAGAGCCGCTTGGACCAGTGGTTCGTCAGGGCGACGATGCCTGGTTCAACGTCGCCAAGTGGACGTTGTTCGCCCTTATCAGCGCCGAGGAGTTCGGGGTCAGTGCAGCCAACGTTGACGAGATGAAGGCGTCCGACAATCCCAACATACGCCGGCTGCTCGGTGCCGAAGGCACATTCGGCAAGGACCTTGGTCTGGCAGACGACTGGGTGGCGCAGGTCGTCAAGGCCGTCGGCAACTACGGCGAGATGTTCGAGCGGAACATCGGCACCAGCTCGCCCCTCGGCATCAAGCGCGGAGTCAACGCTCTGTGGAGCGCCGGCGGCCTGCAATACGCTCCGCCGATCCGCTGAGTGATGCACCTCCTCGTGGCGGGCATGCGCTCGCCACGGGAACAGGGACGGGGACCTCCAATGACTGCGGTTGATACTTCGACGCAAAGTGCGGGCTTTCCAGGGTTCGCCAATCCACGAACCCGCGGTATCGTCTACCAGGCGATGTTCGTCGGCACGCTGGTCTTGCTCGGCGCCGCGGCGGCCATGGAAGCCATGGCGAAGATGCGCGAGAGGGGCATCCCGCTTGGGTTCGATTTCTGGAATGAGATCGCCGGATTTGAGATCAACCAAACGCTGATCCCCTACAGCAGCCTGTCGACTTACGGTCAGGCCTTCTGGGTCGGCGTCGCCAACACCCTGGCTGTCGTGCTCCTTGGCGTCGTCCTCGCTACGGTGCTCGGCTTCACCATCGGCGTCATGCGGCTGTCGCCCAACTGGATTGTCCGCAAGTTTGCGACCGCCTATGTCGAAATCATCCGCAACGTCCCTCTGCTGATCCAGCTGCTGTTCTGGTACAACGCAGTACTAAAGCCCCTCCCGGGCCCGAAGAACTCGTTTGCGCTGCCGTTCGGGATCTATCTCAACAACCGCGGCATCATGGTGCCAGAGATATCGGGCACGTCGACGGCCGCCATGGTCTTTGGCGCCCTGGCCATAGGCGTCGTGGTGACGATCGGCTTGGCAGCGTGGTCACGCGCGAGGTTCCGGCAAACCGGCAAGACCTTTCCATTGCTCGCCGTCACCGGCCTGTTGCTGATCGGGATACCCGGTGCGCTCTGGCTCGCGCTGGGCTCGCCCATCGCCCTCACGCCAGCGGTGCTCAGTGGCTTCAACTTCAAGGGCGGGTATCAGGTCTATCCGGAGTTTGCGGCTCTGCTTGTCGGGCTCTCGGTCTACACGGCCTCTTACATCGCCGAGATCGTGCGAGCCGGCATCTCATCGGTCGGCAAGGGGCAGACGGACGCGGCAAATGCTCTTGGTCTGTCGCCCGTACAGACGCTGCGGCTCGTGGTTATCCCGCAGGCGCTGCGCGTGATCATCCCGCCGTTGACCAGCCAGTATTTGAACCTCGCCAAGAACTCCACCCTGGCCGTCTTCATCGGCTACCCGGACCTCGTTCAGGTCTTTGCAGGGTCGGTCCTCAACCAGACCGGGGCCGCGGTGCAAGTGATGGCCATTACCCTTTCAGCCTACCTCCTCCTGTCGCTGGCCGTGTCGCTGCTGATGAATTGGTTCAACCAGCGCTTCGCGATCGTGGAGCGGTGACATGGTGGAGGCAGCAATGACATCGCTCGACACCGCCAGTGTGGCTGCGCCGAGGCGGGGGAGGCTCGCGACGGCGGCACGCTGGATGAGGACGAACCTGTTCTCGTCCATCTGGTCTTCGATCCTGACCGTCGTCTTCGTCGCGCTGTCGGCGCTGCTGCTCTATCAGCTCTTCTCGTTCGCCCTCGTCAACGCGGTGTGGGTCGGCGGCCGCGACGCATGTCGCAACAGCCCGGACGGAGCGTGCTGGAGCTTCATTGCAGCCAAGCTCGATTATCTCCGCTACGGCTCGTATCCGCCTGCCGGCCGGTGGCGGGTCGACATTGTGCAAGCAGTCGGCGCCGCGCTCGTGGTGTGGCTGCTCTGGCACAAGGCGCCGCGGCGCAACCTCGCCGCGGGACTGTTCTTTGTCGCCTACCCGATCTTCGCCTTCGTGCTGCTGCGCGGCGTTCCTGAACTCGGCCTGCCGACTGTCGACACGACATTGTGGGGCGGGTTGTTGGTGACGCTGATCATGTCGGCGGTGGGGATCGTTGCGTCGCTGCCGATCGGCATTGCGCTGGCACTCGGAAGGCGGTCGAGCTTGCCGGCCATCCGAGCCTTCTGCGTGTTCTATATTGAGGTGGTTCGTGGCGCGCCGTTCATTACCGTGCTGTTCATGGCCAATTTCCTGCTGCCGCTGTTTGTTCCGGACTTCCTGACGCCGGACAGGCTACTGCGCCCCATGATCGGCACCGCGTTGTTCTCGGCCGCCTATATGGCCGAGGTCGTGCGCGCCGGGCTCCAGTCCATACCCAAGGGCCAATATGAGGGCGCCCATGCGCTTGGCCTCAGCTACTGGAAGACGATGCGGCTCGTGATCCTGCCGCAGGCACTGACGATTGTCATCCCCGGCATCGTCTCGACCTTTATCGGGTTGTTCAAGGACACGACACTCGTGGCCGTCGTTGGCATCACCGATTTCCTCAAGGCGGCCGAGGTGTCGCGCGTCGATCCCGACTGGGCCGGGCCGACGATCTCGTCGACGGTCTATCTGTTCGCCGCCTTGGTCTACTGGGCCATCTGCTTCGGCATGTCCCGGTATTCGCAGTCGATGGAACGGCGCCTTTCACCTGGACGGAAATGAACATGGAGCGATGCGAATGATCGATCGACAGGACACCCCGGTTGCGCCGGCGGTCGAGGTGCGCGGCGTGAGCAAGTGGTACGGCGCCTTTCAGGTGCTCGACGGGATCGACCTCGTGCGTCCTTTCCAATCCACAACACGAACGCAGCCGGCAGTTTCTGGGCCAGTTGCTGCATTGACGATTGCCTTGAACACGGCGGCCCATATGAGCCGGAAGAGAGACCAATGACGAGCATGAACGCCCTGGCGGCGAACCATCCGCACACTGAGCTGGACCGGGTCTACGACCGGCGACCCTACGGGTCGGCCAAGTGGGCCAACCAGTGGGACGAGTTCTCTCCAGCGATTGAGGGAGATGACATCCTCTCGTTGTGGACGGCGGACATGGATTTTCGCGCGCCCGAACCGGTAGTGAGCCGATTGACCGACGCGGCCCGTCACGGGATCTATGGCTATACGCTGCGCGACCCGGCGCACTGCCAGATCGTCCACGATTGGTTTCAGCGCCGGCACGGTTGGTCCCCGGAGGTCGAAACGATGCTGCCCGGAGCAGGCATCATGCCGTGCGTGGCGGCGATCCTGCGGAACTTCACGGACCCGGGCGACGGCGTCATCGTCCAGACGCCGGTCTATTCACCGTATTTCGAAGTGGTCAACGGCAACGCGCGCCGCCTTCTGGTCAACGAGCTCAGGCTCGAGAACGGCCGGTACAGCATCGACCTCGATCACTTCGAGGCGCTGGCCAGGTCCGGGGCGAGAGCGTTCATCCTGTGCAATCCCCACAACCCGTCCGGCTACTCCTGGACACGCGAAGAACTCAAGGCGCTCGACGCGATCTGCGAGCGCTACGGCATCATGGTCATCTCCGACGAGATCCACTGCGACATCAGGTTGAACGATACGCGTCACGTGGTGTTTTCTTCGATCAGCGAACAGGCGAGGCTGCGATCGTTCGTCTGCTTTGCGCCCACCAAGACCTTCAACCTCGCAGGGCTCCAATGCTCGGTCATATCGGTGGGCAATCAGCAGTGGCGCGAAAAGCTGCTGGCAGCGATGCGGCACTCATTCATGACAAACCCCAACTACTTCTCGCGGCTGGCACTGGAGGTCTCCTATCGGGATGGGGCGGCCTGGCTTGACGACCTCACACGCTACCTGCGGGACAATCTTGAGCTGGTGAACACCTTCGCTTCGGATGCACTGCCCGGCATCCGTCCCATGCAGCCAGACGCATCCTTTCTCGTCTGGATGGACGCGCGGCGCGTCGACGAACGGGTCGGCGACGTGAAGGAGTTCTTCCTCAGCCGCTCGCGGGTCAACCTCTACAGCGGTCGCGTGTACGGCCAAGGCGGAGCGGGCTTCATTCGCCTCAATATGGGGTGCCCACGGCCGGTGCTGCGTGAGGCTCTCGAACGCATGGCAAACGCGATGGAGCAGGGCTAGCCGCCCACCGTCCTGGCCAGCAGCGCCGCCTTCCTGTCTCGCTGTTCCACCCATATTTCCTCGATAAGTGACCGTAGCCAGCGGAAGCCGAGATCGTCTTCGAGCCGGCGCTCGAAGACGAGCAGCACCGTGACGTCGGGAATGTCGAAGGGCGGGGCAACGACATATGTTTCGCTGGCGCTGTCCAGCGAAAGAACGAGGCTGTCGCCGAAGGCGGTCAGCATCTGGGTGCCCTTGAGTATCCATGGAGCCACCAAATAGTGCGGGACGGTCGCGACAACCTTTCGGCCGAGACCCATCTGCCTCAAGGCTCCATCCGAGAGACCTTCGCCCACCCCGTCCGCCGAAATTTGCAGATGCGGAGCCTCGAGATAGCGCTCGAGGGTGATTTGCCCAAGCGCCGGGTTTCCGCTCCAACCGGCAACCACCATTTTGTCGACTGAAAGCACCACCTGACTGATACGCTCGTCGTCAACGCCCACATTGCCGAGTACCGCACACTCGATCGCCCGCGCCTTGAGGAGCGACGTTACCTCCGACTGGCGTGTGTGCAGCACGTTCAAGGTCGCGTGCGGCGCGGCGGCGGTGAAACGCTCGATGAGACGGGGAAGAAAGGTCGCGGCCGTGTAGTCGGACAGCCCAACCCTGAAGTTCCGGCGCGTCTGTGCCGGGTCGAAATGCAGATGCCGGTCGACGACCTGTCGTATATCAGAAAGAGATGCGGAGATGACGGCAGCGAGCTCAATGGCGCGAAGGGTGGGCTCCATGCGCATTGCGTCGCGAGAGAACAGTTCGTCCTGGAAGATTTCCCTGAGTTTGTTCAATGAATGACTGACCGCAGACTGCGTGCGGCCGGTACGCTTCGCCGTCCTTGTGACGCTGCGTTCCTGCATCAGGATGTCGAAAATGCGCAGGAGATTGAGATCGATCTGATCGAGCGAAAATTCGGCCTGAGATGGCTTGTCGGGCGCCGTCACGGAACGATTACTCCGGCTGTTGTCACAGATCGAAAGTGACACAGGTTCGGCTTGCCGGCCAGCGAAGCAGACTCCTTCCCGGCACCGGCCCTCGATGGACGCACCCGGCAAGCTTTCGGAGGTGCTAAAGCCAAACGACCGCTGAACTCAGTAGATGCCATGGGAGGTCGATCTGATCATGCTGCGCAAGAGCATCTACGAAGGCGACCGATGCGTCATAAACTCGCTGAGGCGCGAACCTGTCCTGCATGATCCCGGCCTGGGGAACGGCCGGTAGCTGCCTCAAACGGCGAGCCCAAGCTTCTCCAGATAGGCAAAGCCCTTCGGGATGCCGGATTTGTCGTGCAGTTCCAGCACGAGATGTGGCTCGCTGTGACAATCGCCCAGGGCGCGGAAAACGGCGTGCCACTCGATCTCGCCCTCTCCGGGTGCCCAATGCCGGTCCGCATGGCCGTCCACATCCTGTAGATGCACATGGGCCAGTTGCCGGCCCGCATCGCGCACGAAATAGTCCACAGGCGGGGCTCCGGACATGCGACGCGCCAGTTGTGCATGGCCGGTGTCGATGGATAAGGCGATTGCCGGACTGGCGAAGCTGTCAACCAGCGCGCGTCGAGTTGCCGGATCAACGTCCTCGATGTTTTCGATGACAATCGTGATGCCGGCTTGGGCGGCGCGCTTGACCACCGGTTCAAGCACTTCGTGAACGCGCATCAGCTTGGCCTCGGCATAGCCGGGTGAAGCCAGAATATTGTTCTGGTACCAGGCCCGGTAAGGTGAATGCAGCACCATCTGCCGGGCGCCTATCGCCTCGGCGGCCTCCAGCGCGCGCAGGAAGCGCGCCGTGATCAGGGGGCGCAGCTCCGCGTCCTTGTTGTCGATGTCGAGCCCCTCATAGGGGCCGTGGATGCCGACACGACCACCATGACCGGCAAGTGCCGCCTTGGCAGCCGCGATGCGATCGGCGCGCTCGGGGCCAAGAGCCGCCGCAGTCATGAAGTCCTGAAGTTCGATGTCGCGTTGGGCATCGAATAGCCAGGACCTGTGCGCGGCGATCTCGGATGTTTTCAAGCAGGCGCCAATCTTGAGGGCAGTCATTGGGCTTGTCTCCCACTCTGTTCACGGTGGCATGGGGCCAAAGCGGCGAAGCCGCTTTCGGCCCGGCTAGCCCTGGGCAATCGCGCCATAGGCGGCGCGGCCGCCGACAAGGCACTGAGAAACGACCGGCGTGCGACCCTCGGGCCAGTCCAGCAACACCAGATCGGCGCGTCGCCCCAGGGCAATCTGGCCACGGTCGTTTAGGCCAAGCGCCGTGGCCGGGTTGGCTGCAACCAGTTTCCAGAGCTCGGGGAGGCTGCCGATCCCGTCGGCCTGCAGGCGCGCCACGGCCGCGAGCATGGCCGGGTAGTAGTAGTCGGAGGCCAGGATATCGCACAGCCCTTCGGCCACCATGTCTGCGGCCCCCGGCGACCCGAGATGGCTGCCACCGCGCGCGGCGTTGGGGGCGCCGAACACGATCCAGTCTCCCGCCTCGCGGGCAGCGCGGGTCACATCGGCATTCATGGGGAATTCGGAAATCCGGGCGCCATGCAGGCGATAGAAGTCGCGCGTTTCTGGCTGGCTGTCGTCGTGGCTCAGCATCGGCGCCCCGGCGGCGGTGGCCTTGGCTCCGGCCTGTGCGATCACCGCGGGCACCTCGGGCCGGCGCTGCCACATCTGACGCATCAGCGCGACAAAGTCGGCGCTCTGCAAGCCGGACCGTTTGGCGCGCGACTCCATCTTTGCGGCAAAACCGTCGCTGTCCATGTCGACTACGGGAAAGGCCGGATCATGGTCAAAGGGTCGGGTCTGCAACGGGCAGGACGGGTGTAGCAGGGCCATCGAGGTGTGGTCGTTAAAGGCAAGCGCGGGCAGCAGCGGTCCAGCTAGGGCCGTTTCGATCAGGGGAATGGCCTCGAAGCAAAAGGTCTCCCACCGCAGTTGAATCCGGTTCTCCACCGTGAGGCGTGGGGCGATCGCGACAAGCGTCTCCACGATCTCGCGGCCGATTGCGACCGAACGCAGGCCCGGCTCCCAACTCAGGGTCAGCGCGTGATAGGCGGTGGCGATGCCATTGGCCGCGAGCTGCCGATCGGTCTCCAGCAGGGCTGCTTCGGTCGGGATCATCACGCCCGGGCGCGGCATCAGCTGGCGCTCGAAAGCGTCACCGTGGATGTCGACCAGCGCCGGGGCGAGGATCATGCCATGCCCGTCGATGACCTGCGCCCCGTTGCGCGGGCCATCCAGCGCGGCGATCAAGCCGTTCTCGACATGCACGGATACCCGTTCGATCCGGTCTGGCAGGACAACCGAGGCGCCTTCGATGACGAATGCGTCCATTACAGCCGCTCCAGCACCAGGTGCCAATGCCAGGATCCGGGCGTTTCGTGTTCACGATCCTCCAGGCGGCAAACCTCGAAGGCGGAGAACAGCTCCAGCAGGTCACGGCCGTTGCAGAAATAATGGGGATGGATCTTGTCGCCCGGCCCCTCGAAGACCCAGGTATTGCGGGAGATTTCGCGGCCCGGGGCCTTGGCCTGCTCCACCGGCACGCGGCGTGCAGACAGCATTGTGCCAAGGAACGTACCGCCCGGCTTCAGCACACGGGCGATTTCGGCGATCGAGGCCCGCAGCACCGTTTCATCGCCGTGATAGATCACGTTCCAGGACAGCACGTGGTCAAACGAGGCGTCGGCAAACGGCAGTTCGGTCATCAGGCCGACGCGCGCATCGATGGCCAGGCCTTCGGCGGCGATGCGGTTGATCTCGGCAATGCCTTCTGGGGCGGCATCAAGGGCGGCCACAGCGAATCCCTGCCGCGCCAGTGCCAGGGCATGCCGGCCGACACCGGCCCCAAGATCGAGCACGCTCGCGCCGGCGGGCAGGGCCTGGGCGAACTCCATCACCTCTGCCTCGGGACGCTCCCATTGCGACGTGCCGTCGACCTTGGCCCATTCGGTGTCCCAGTAGGCATGCGCGGTGTCGGTCTTCATCGTGACGCTCCTATGATTTTCTGGCGCAGCACGGCACCAATCTGTTCCACGCCGATCACCACGACGGCGATCATCAGGATCACGGTCAGGGCGGTCGGGTAATCGAAAAGGTCAAAGCCCACCTTCAGCTCGATCCCGATCCCGCCGGCGCCCACAAGTCCAAGGATGGTCGAGGAGCGCACCGCCTTCTCCAGGCCGAACAGCGAGGTGGAGACAAAGGCGGGCAGGGCCGCCGGAATGGTCGCGCTGGCAGCTATGTCGAGACGCTTTGCGCCCGTGGCGGTCAGGGCCTCGGCCGGTCCATGATCGGTGTTTTCCATATCATCGGCGAAAAAGCGACCGCAGAAACCGATGGTATCCACGGCAATGGCCAGCATCCCGGCAAACGGGCCCAGGCCCACGGCCACGACGAAAACCAGCGCCCAGGCAAGGTCCGGCACGGCGCGGATGAAGCCAAGGATGACGCGCACCACCTGGTTGATGCCGCGACCCACCAGAACGCCCCGTGCAGCCAGCAGGGCGATCGGCAGCGACAGCGCGATGCCGATGGCGGCGCCCGCCACAGCGATCTGCAGGGTTTCCACCATCTTCCATGCCAGCCGGTCAAGATTGTGCGTTGATGGCGGCCAGGAGCGCGACAGGAAATCGGCCAGTTTCGGCGGCGAAGACAGCAGCCGGTCCAGCGACCATCCGGCGCCTTCAAGCGACCACAGGATGATAAGGGCTGCCAGGACGTAACCGGCAAAGCTGACGGCGCCGGGGCGGCTGAAGCGATGGGGCAGGCTGTGCGAGGGACTATGCATAGAGCCGCGCCATGTCTGCGGCAGTGACGCTGGACGACGGCGCGTTGATAGCCATGCGTCCGCCTTGAAGGCCCAGGATGCGGTCGCCATAGGTGAGCGCATGCTGCACGTTGTGGGAGGTGAAGAGGACGGTGACGCCCTCGCGTCTAACCAGGGTCATGAACAGCGCCATCACTTCCTCGCCCGCCTGGGGATCCAGCGAGGCGCATGGTTCATCGGCCACCAGAAAACGCGGATTGCCAACCAAAGCGCGGGCAATCGTCACCCGCTGGCTTTGCCCGCCGGACAGCCGGTCCGCCCGGCGCAGGGCCAGATCGGCCAGGCCGACCTTGTCGAGGGCGGCCATGGCGGCAGCGCGAGCCTCTGTCGGAGCAAGTGCCTGAACCCAGTAGCGAGGACCGGAATGCCGGCCCAGAAGGCCGTGGATCACGTTGGAAAGTACCGACAGTCGCGGGACAAGGTTATGCTTCTGTCCCACCAGACCGGTGCCGGCCCGCAGGGCCCGTCGCGCCGGCCCGCCCAGCTGGTCAAGGGTCTTGCCCAGCAACGATACCTGTCCGGCATCGGGCTCGATCAGGCCGAGGCAGCAACGCAGCAGCGTGGACTTGCCGGTGCCGTTGGCACCGACAAGCGCTACGCACTCGCCTTGACCGATACTGAAGGCAATGTCCGAAAACACCGGCTTACCGGTGCCGAAACGCTTGGCGAGGCCCTTGGCCTGCAGGTCGACGACCCGCGGGCCAGCCTTGGTTTCAGGTCTCGCAAGTCCGGGATGGTCGAGGACCACCGGACTATTCTCCGAGGAACTTGTCGAACTGGGGGTAACCTGCCGTGGTGTACATCGAGCGCACCACGTCGTAGTTCTCATCCTCGACCGGGACGAGGTCCATGCCGAGATACTTGCCGTTCTCTTCATGCACGGTGATCGCGGCGATGATCTCGGCCTTGTTGTTGACGATGCTGTCGCGCACCAGGGCCTGCACCTCGGCGGGGACATGGGCACCTGCCAGGATCATGTCGTTGGGCAGGTCGCCCGAGCGGGCCAGAACCTTGAAGAAGCCGTAGGGGACCGAGGTGTCGGAGTCACGGGCAGAGGAAATCCACGAGCCTTCATTGATGCCGATGGCGGCCACGTCACCCGCCTTCAGGGCCTCATGGGCGATGTTGCGGGCCGTGTGGATCGCTTCGATGTCATCGATGGGGCTGACACCGTAATCGGCCATGAGCTGCATCGGGCACAGCATGTTCGAGGTCGAGCCGATGTCGCCGAACGCCACTTTGGTGCCCTTCAGGTCATCCATGCTGTCGATGCCGGCGTCGGCACGCACGATGATGGCGCAGCGGTAGTCGGGGCGGCCAAAACCGATCAGCGGGGTAGCGCTGGTCATGGTGTTGATGACGATATATTCCGCCGGACCGGTAATGACGAAATCGACCGTCTCGCCGCGCAATGCTTCGGCCGAGGCCGTGCGCGAGGACACAGGAAAGAAGTTGAAGGTCTCGCCGGTTGCCGCCTCGAGTGCCGCCTTGAACGGGCCCCACTCGGCCTGCAGGCGCTCCAGCCCTTCAACGTCGGTCACCGCAATGTTCCAGGTGCCGGCAATGCTAGCAGTCGTCGTCATCACGGCAAGGGCCGTACCGATCATCAGGGACCTTAGCGACATGGTCATTCTCCCGTTGGAAGTCGTTCGAATGACTTGCTAGGACAGGTCTGTGACGGGACCGCAAAGCTGCTGTGACCTTTTTCAAACTATGGGGCGACATTTGCGTGACAGCCCGCTCCGCGCGGTCCTCTATGGCGCTCACGCGCGTTGCCCGACTTCGAAGCTCACCTCATGAACGATCCCGTTCCGCGGAATGAGAGCCCCTCGTAGCAAGCAGTGCTGGAGCCAGGCATCAGGCGTTCGGCACAACCGGCTAATGCTTCCAAACGAGACGTCTGTAGAGCGTGGAGCGGTCGATGCCCAGGGCACGCGCGGCCGCGGAGAGATTGCCCCGATGCTGGTCCACGGCGCGCCGCATCGTCGCCTCCGTCACGCTTCCCAGGGGCCCATTGGGCAGCATGGCCGACGCAATCGGCCCCCTGGGCTGGATGTGGTTGGGCAGGTCGTCGAGAGCCACCGCATTGCCGGCTCCGGCCAGAGCCGCAGTGGCGTTGAGCGTATTGGCCATCTCCCGCAGGTTGCCCGGCCAGTCATGGGCCACAAGGCGCTCAAGCACGCTCGGGGACAGGCGGCCGTGATCGGCTTCGTGGGCGCGCCACAGGCTTTGCACCAGCGCCGCCCGGTCCGGCATATCCACCACGCGCGGCAGGCTCACGCTGAACTGG
>CAMLOA010000014.1 GCA_946481445.1 uncultured Devosia sp.
GTATCACCCCACCCACCGACCAGCAGTTCACCATCGAGCGCTACTACGCCTGGCTGAAATCGACCCCGTACGAATCCTCGCGCACCCGGTATTCGACGGTAGGCCGGCACATTACTGCCGACCTCGATACCGTGCCGGGCACATTTGCCGCGATCTGCGCCGTGATCGAGATCGACCGCCAGCGGGATCTTGCCTATGCGAGCCTGGGCGGCAAGCTGCCGCCGGAGGTGGCCACCCACCTTGCGGCGCGAAAGTATGAGAACGACGCCTTCATCGCCTGGTTCGTGCGCGCCCTGAACTACCGCTATTCGAGCTATGATTTTGCCCTCGACAGCCTGCTGGTGGAAACACCGCATGAGCAGTCCCTCGCGGTCGACGAAGCCCTCCGGCGCCTGTCGGTCCAGGTTGGCCGGGCGCAACGGCACGACTTCTGCTCGGGAATGGCGGGGCAGGGGCATGGCGGCGACGTCATCATACCGTCGCGTTATCAGCATAGCGGCGACACCGAGATCGTTCTGCCCAAGTAGGTCTTCGGGAAGCCGAGGCGAGCAGGTCGAGGCCGCAATGGCGCAATAGTATGCATTCTATTGCTGGGTGCGCGACGCCAGCATGGCGACTGAGTGGACCGAAGGGCGATCGAATTGGCTGCTCCTGCATTGACCCGCCCGCCGCACCCCAGCTTTCGAGAAGCCCTGGGCGTCTGGGTGCGGATCGGGCTGTTGTCCTTCGGTGGCCCGGCCGGGCAGATCGCCCTGATGCACCGCATGCTGGTGGAGGAGCGGCGCTGGATTTCGGAGAGCCGTTTCCTGCATGCGCTCAACTATTGCATGCTGCTGCCCGGCCCGGAGGCGCAGCAACTGGCAACCTATATCGGCTGGCTGCTGCATGGGACGCGCGGCGGGATCGTGGCCGGCACACTGTTCGTGCTCCCCGGGTTCATAGTGATCCTTGTGCTGTCGAGCCTTTACGCCCTCTACCAGGAGACAAGCTGGCTGGAAGCCGTGTTCTTCGGGCTGAAGGCGGCGGTGCTGGCCATCGTGGTGGAGGCGACGATCCGGGTCGGACGCCGGGCCCTGCGAAACCCGATCATGATCGGGCTGGCCGCCATGGCGTTCCTGGCGATATTTGCTTTTGCCATCCCCTTTCCCATCGTGATCGCGGTGGCCGGGCTTGTCGGCTATGTCGGCGCGCGCAACCGGCCGGACCTGTTTTCCGGAGGCGGGCACAAGGGCGGGGCTCTTCCGGACCTGCCGTCGGTGATCGACACGGATAGCGGACAAGCCGACCCCAGTTGGCGGCGAGCCGGAACGGTGCTGATCTCGTGCCTCGCGCTGTGGCTTGGCCCGTTCGTGGTGCTGGTTCCGCTGCTGGGCTGGGACAGCGTCTTTGTGCCGATCGGCGCCTTCTTTTCGCAGATGGCGCTGGTGACCTTCGGCGGTGCCTATGCAGTGCTGGCCTATGTGGCGACGGAAGCGGTGAGCGGGTTTGGCTGGCTGCAGCCAGGCGAGATGCTGGATGGGCTGGCCCTGGCAGAGACGACGCCGGGCCCCCTGGTGCTGGTCCTGAGCTTTGTCGGCTTCATGGCCGGGTTCCGCCAGCCGGGCCTGCTCGATCCGCTGGCGGCCGGTCTGCTCGGAGCCACGCTTACCACCTGGGTGACCTTCGTGCCCTGCTTTCTGTGGATCTTCCTGGGGGCGCCCTATATCGAGCGCCTTCGCAGCAATCGCGCGCTGGCCGGGGCCTTGAGCGCGATCACAGGCGCGGTGGTGGGCGTGATCCTCAACCTGGCGGTGTGGTTTGGCCTGCACGTCATATTCCGCGGCGTCGATACGCTGGAGGCCGGCCCGCTGCGCCTGCCATGGCCAAACCTGTCAAGCTTCGACCCCGTTGCCGCTCTGCTCTGCGTCCTGGCGGCCCTGATGCTGTTCCGCTTCAAATTCGGAATCATCCGTACGCTGGTTGCCTGCGCCGCGCTGGGCGCAGTGGCGGGCCTCACAGGTTTGACCTAACCGCGGCTACCGCAGCGCACGGCGTCGAGTGCTTCCTCGAAACGGGGGCGCATGACGGGGTGGGGCGGCCAGAGCCGGATGACCACGAACAGGCGGTCGGTGACCGCTTCCACCACGAGGGTTCCCTCCGCCACGTCCAGCTGTTGCTGGGCGAGGAGCCGGGTCTGGGCGGCATTGAAGATGCCCAGATCGAGCGTTTGCCCGATGCCGTCGCGATTGGTGGTGGAATAGGTGATGGTGCCGGCCTGGTTCAATATGGCGACGGACCAGTGGGTATCCGGTAGGGTGCCGCGCACATAGGCGGGGCCATCGGCCAGGTTCACCTCGCATATCCAGTAGGCGAGGACCGGGTCCAGGCCCAGCGGATTGGCCTCGCCGGCCACCACAGGCGGGGGAACGACCACGCGGTTGGCGGCACCGAGCGCCGCGAGCCGCGTCCACACGGTTTCCTCGGCCAGCGAAGGCAGAGTGAGGATGACGATGATGTGGATGACGCCGCCCAGCACCACGCCTGCCAGCAGCCAGAGCAGGGGCCTGATCATGCGCAGCGCCCCTTGAGGATGGCCGGCATGGCCGGCGTGTCGGAGAAACCGGAAAAGGCGGCGGTGTCATAAAGGCTGAGCACGAGGCGGAACGGTCCCTCCCCGACGATTTCCAGCCAATTGCCCGGCTGCAGGGACGTGCCGACATTGATGCTGAGCGATCCGTCATTGTCGCGGGCTATGCCGTTGGACACCATGGCCAGCGGCGCATCGGGCGCGGCGATATTGACGCCGGTGTCATCGATGGCGACCAGGGTCCAGAGGGTTGCCAGCGGCGTCGTGCCATCGACGCGGTAGGCACAGGCGCGATCGAGGGGGGCGCCAGCGCTGTCGGCCGTGGCGATGAACTGCAGGCCCTCGGACAGACCGAGCTGAAGCTTTGCCTCGCGCGCCAGATGGCTGCGCGTATAGGGATTGGGGGCCGGTGAGCCCACATCAGGCCAGGCCGCCCACGGGCCGACCTGGGCCACGCCGAAGAGACGTCCGTCGGTGAGCGCATAATAGCTCAACCCGAACCCTACCCCCAGGGCCACCGCGATCATCATCAGGAGATAGAGGACGAAACGCACCGGTCAGCGGCTCGGGCAAACAGTTGATGGCATTGGAGAGACCTGGACGCGGAAGGGTTGGCTCGCTTGTAGCAAGGGGGGGGCGTGCGCGGAAGGGCGATATGGATCAGCCGGCGTTCGGCTCCGTTCGCGTATCACGATTGTCATTGGTGGCGCGGGCCGACAACTGCAGGCCAAGTGCGCGCATGACCCCGAGCAATGTCGACAGGCGAGGGTCTCCCTTCTCGCTGAGCGCCTTGTAGAGCCCTTCTCGAGTTATGCCGGCCTCTTTCGCCACGCTGGACATGCCGACGGCGCGAGCCACATCGCCCAGAGCGTGCGTAATGAGAGCCACGTCGCCATCCTCAAGCGCCGCCTCGATTTAGGCAGCCCGATCATCGGACGTCTTGAGGTGATCCTGAACATCAAATTTGGTGGTTTCGAGCGCCATCAGACCTCCTTGGCCATCTGCTTTGCCGTGGCTATGTCGCGACTCTGGGAGGATTTGTCACCGCCGCAGAGCAGAACAACGATCTCCTGTCCCTGACGTATGAAATAGACACGATACCCAGGACCATAGGCAATCCGAAGTTCGATTACACCATCCCCGACCGGTTTGGCATCGCCGGGATTTCCCAGCTCAAGCCTGCGGATTCGCGTGACAATTCGCGCGCGGGCCCTGACGTCGCGCAACTCCCGAAGCCAGGTTGCGAACAGCGCCGTCTGGCGAACTTCCAACATACGTGAACTATAGTTCACGCCGCCAGATTGTCAACTGATGCGTGAACTATAGGTTACAGCCCGCCCGTGGTCGGCACCACGTTGGCATTGGCCTGGCTGGTCGGCGGCATGGCGTCGAGCGTGTCGCCGAACAGGTCGGCCAGCGTGACCAGCTTGCGCGCCGCTGCAGGGGTGAGGCTGGGCGGACGCTCGATGATTTCTTCGGGCAGGGCGTCCGGATCGGCCTCGGCAACGACAGGCGCCTCGGGAACAAAATCGACGCCGAAGACCGGCAGGATGTCGATATTGGTGTGGGCGTAGGCCATGAACTTCTGCCAGGCCATGGCCGGCAGCGTGCCGCCGGTGAGGTTGTTTGTCGGGTGATAGTCGTCATTGCCAAACCAGACGGCCGCAACATAGTTGCCGGTGAAACCGCAGAACCAGGCATCGCGATAGGACGACGTGGTGCCCGTCTTGCCCACGACCGGAACGCCGGGCACGTCGGCACGGCGGCCGGTGCCCCCGGTGATCACGCCGCGCATCATGGCATTCATGTAGGCCACGGTCTGCTCGCTGAGCACGCGTTCGCGCGGGGCGGCCGGATCGGCTTCATAGACGAGTTCGCCGGTGAGCGTGGTCATGCGGGTAATGCCGAAGGCGGGGGTGGCCCAGCCCTGGTTGGCCAGGACGGCATAGGACGAGGTCATGTCGAGCACCGACACGGAGGCCACGCCCAGGGCCAGCGAGCGGGTGACCGGATAATCGGCGGTGAGGCCCATCCGGTGGCTGAGGGCAGCGATGGTGTCGCGCCCGGTCTTGATCGAGAGCGTCACCGGCACGGTATTGAGGGACTGCGCGAAGGCGCTGGCCAGGGTCACCGTGCCCTTGTAGTTGCGGCCATAGTTCTGCGGGCACCAGTCCCCGATGCAGACCGGCCGGTCGGTGATCGTATCGGCCGGGGTCAGGCCAAGCTGCTCGAGCGCTTCGGAATAGACGAAGATCTTGTAGGCCGAACCGGGCTGGCGGGTGGAGACGATGGCGCGGTTGAACTGGCTCTTGGCATAGTCCATGCCGCCCACCATGGCGCGGATGGCACCCTGGGTGTCGGTCACCACCATGGCCGCCTGCTCGACATCGTACTGCTCGGAATTCTCGCGCACCGTCGAGATCACGGCCTCTTCGGCATATTTCTGCAGTGTGGTGTCGATGGTGGTGCGGACCACGAAATTGTTCGAGCCATGCGCCGTAGCCTCGATCACCTTCTTGGATTCCTCGAAGGCCCAATCGAGGAAGTAGTTGGGCGAATTGACATCCTGGATGCGGTCGATGGCCGAAGCCGGGTTGCGGCGGGCGGCGGTCACCTGGCCTTCGGTGAGAAAGCCGGCCGCCACCATGTTGGACAGGACCAGATTGGCGCGGCCGCGCGCGGCGGCGAGGTCCACATGGGGCGCATAATTGCCGGGGGCCTTGAACAGGCCCGCCATCATGGCTGCCTCGGCCAGCGAAATATCCTGCACGCGCTTGCCGAAATAGTAGTCGGCGGCGGCCACCACGCCAAAATTGCCGCCGCCCATATAGGCGCGGTCGAAATAGAGCTTGAGAATCTCGTCCTTGGAATAATGCCATTCCAGCCAGACGGCGAGGAAGGCCTCGATGATCTTGCGCTCGAGCGTGCGTTCGGACGACAGGAACAGGTTCTTGGCCAATTGCTGGGTGATGGACGAGCCGCCCTGCGTGCTGCGTTCGCCCTGTGCATTGCTGAGCAGGGCGCGCAGCGTGCCCACCACGTCGATGCCGAAATGGTCGTAGAATCGCCGGTCCTCGGTGGCCAGGGTCGCCTTGATCAGGTAGTCGGGCATTTCCGACAGCGCCACCGAATCGTCGGAGCGGATGCCGCGCCGGCCGATCTCGGCGCCGTAGCGGTCGAGGAACACGACCGAGTAATTCTCCGCCTTGTTGAACTCGCCCGAAGCGGTGGCGTCGAAGGCCGGCAAGGCAAGGGCGACCATCAGCACGCAGCCGATGGCCAGGAAGGAAAAGCCGTCGCTGAAGATCTCCACGAAGAAGCGCTTGATGCCCGTCACGTGGAAGATAGACATGAAATCCTGGAAGCGCGTGTAGCCGCGCCCCAGCCACTGCCAGAATTCGTAGAGCGAGGAATCCAGCCACGCATCGGCCGCCAGCATCCCGGACGGCTTCTTGCGCTTCTCCTTGGTATAGAACGGATCCTGCACCATTGGTCCCCGGCTGCACCTCACGGAACGTTGTGCGCAACACTCCGGCAAAGCAACACAATCGCTGGAATATGATTGCGGTTGCCCCAATACAAGCGCAAACCGGCAACAGGATTAGCGGCAACGGGTTAAGATGGCCTTCTGGGAAGACAAATCGCTCGAGGAGATGACCGAGGCGGAGTGGGAAGCGCTCTGCGACGGCTGCGGGCGCTGCTGCCTGATCAAGCTCGAGGACGAGGATACCGGCATCCTCATCACCTCCGATGTCCGCTGCCGCCTGCTGGACGGGGAGACCTGTGCCTGCACGGACTATCCGGGCCGCCAGGCCAAGGTGCCCGACTGCATCAAGCTGACGCCGCAAAACGTGCGCGAAATCCCCTGGATCCCCACCACCTGCGCCTATCGCCGCCTGGCCGAGGGCAAGGGCCTGGCCTGGTGGCACCCGCTTGTCTCGGGCGACCCGCAGACGGTGGTCGATGTGGGCGTATCGGTAAAGGGACGCACTTTTGCCGAGGCGGATGTGCAGCCCGACACCTGGGAAGAGCACGCCGTGGACTGGCCCGAATACGAACCGCCTGAGCGGCTCTAGGCGCGGACGAAAGCCAGTTTATGACCTGGAGGGAAGCGAACGAAAACCAAGTTATAGCCTGGAATTCATAGAGTGGCCTTCCCTCACCTGACGGGGGATCGCTCGGTGCCTCAGGTGTTTACACCCCGTTAACCATGTTGTGGCCCAATCGCTGGTGGATGCAGGGATGGTTGGGATAGGCCCGCGACATGACCCAGGATGCAATGGACCGCGGCGGCGAACCTTTCTGGACGCGCGTGAAGACGGCGCTGGCGGCAATCCGGCCGGATCGCGAGCGAGCACCGGCCTATGGCCAGACGGCTCTGGCTCGGGCGCTGGGCATGAAGCCGCGGCTTGGCGCGCAGATCGATGAGGAACTCGTGCGCGGCTGGTCTGCGGCTGCGGCGCGGCGCGTGTCGTTGAGCCTGCTGATCATCGAGATCGACCGCGCCGGCGAATATTTCAATGCCTATGGCCGCGAGGCCATGGATGACTGCGTGCTCGAGGTGATGCAGACGGTCACCGGGCACCTGCCGCGGCCCGGCGACGCCTGCCTCCGGTTCGGACGGGCCGCCTTCGTGCTGGTGCTGCCGGACCTGCCCTCGCTGATGGCGCGCGCGATTGCCGGCAAGATCGCCGGCTCGGTCAAGTCGCTGTCGATCGCCCACAAGGAAAGCCATGCCGGCATCGTCACCGTGAGTGCCGGACTGGCCGTGTGCAACCCGCAGGGCGAGTACGACCGCAGCTTCTTCGAGACTGCGGCCGATGCGATCAAGCGGGCGCAGCGCAAGGGCATGGCCCGGCTCGAGGCCGTCGACCTGCGCCCGGCACAAAACCGGCGCAGCGCGGCCTGACGGGTTGCCTCCGGGACAGTGAGACACTAAGAGAGCCGTCCCCCCGGGTGCCAGCGTGGCACCCCGCTCCCGGATGCTCGAAAATGACCAGCGCCTGCGGCCTCGACTTCGGCACGTCCAATTCGACCTTGGGGCGCGTGGGCCCCGACGGCATCCCGCACCTAATGGCGCTGGAAGGCGATGCGGTGACCATGCCCAGCGTGCTGTTCTTCGGCGCCGAGGACCGGACGATCCATTTCGGCCGGGCCGCGCTGGCCGAATATGTGTCGGGTGCGGAAGGACGGCTGCTCCGTTCGATCAAGAGCGTGCTGGGAACCTCCCTGTTCGACGATGGCGTCCGGCTCGGCGCGCGCGCCTACCGGTTCGACGACATCCTGGGCATCTTCATCGCCGAACTGAAGGTGCGCGGCGAGACCGGCGCGGGCATCACGCTCGATGCCGTCGTGGTCGGCCGGCCCGTCCAGTTCGTGGATGACGATGCCGCTGCCGATGCCGAAGCGCAGCGCCAGCTCGAGCTGGCCGTGCGCCGGCAGGGATTTGCCCATGTCGAATTCCAGTTCGAGCCCATTGCCGCGGCGCTGGACTATGAGCGGCAGGTCGCCGCCGAGCGGCTGGCGCTGATCGTCGACCTGGGGGGCGGCACTTCGGACTTCTCGGTGGTGCGCGTCTCACCCGAACGGGCGCGGGCGACAGACCGGGAAGGGGATATCCTGGCCACTGCGGGCGTCCATATCGGGGGCACCGATTTCGACCGGCTGCTGTCCATGGCCAAGGTGATGCCCGAGCTGGGCCTGGGCACGCGGACGCTGGACGGCAAGCGGCACCTGCCAGTCGCGCCCTATTACGACCTTTCCACCTGGCACCGCATCAACCGGCTCTACAATGCCAAGACGTTGCGCGACCTGCGCGGCACCCGCAACGAGTCGCGCGTGCCCGAACGGGCGGAGATGATGATCGAGCTGATCGAGGACCGGCTCGGCCACCGATTGGTGGGCGCGGTGGAGGCAGCCAAGATTGCGCTGTCCGACCAGGCCGAGACGCCCTTTGCCTTTCCCGTGCGGGACAGGCGCATCGAGACGGTCATGTCCATATCCGACCTGACGACCGCGCTGCACACATCAGTGGAACGGATCGAAGCCACCATTGCCGAGACGCTGCGGCGCGCAGGCGTCGATGCGGGCGCCATCGACAGCCTGATCCTGACGGGCGGTTCGACCCAGGTGCCAGCGATTGCCCGGCGGCTCGAGGCGCTGTTTCCCGAGGCACAACTGGTGCGCACCGACGTGCTGGGTAGCGTGGGGCTGGGCCTGGCCATGGATGCGCGGCGGAAATTCGGGTAGCGGCGGACGGAGAACGGTCGGTCACTGCGAGGGCACCAACGCTTCAACCTACCGTGCGTTACCCTCGGGCCTGACCCGAGGGCGCTTCACTCGACTCTCCCATCCCAGAGGTCGCGCTATCGATGGTCTGCGCCGCGTCCCGGCGGTATTGACTCAGTCGGCAGCTTGCAGTCGTCGCCTTCGCAATAGCCGTCGGCATCTGCGGCAACTGCGAGCGTCTTGATCGGATGGACTTCGGTCCGCGGCGCTGCGGTGCCGGCCCGTGACCGGGCCGGCAGCCGGTCTATTTGCGGACCGCCCGGGCAATGGCGATCAGGATGCAAGCGCCGATGAAGCCGGCAATCAGATAGCCGAGCCAGCCGCCGAACGAGATGCCCAGAAGGCCGAAGACGAAACTGGCCAGAATGGCGCCGACAATGCCCAGGATGATGTTCATCAGCACGCCGCCGCCCGAATTCATGAACCGGCTGGCAAGCCACCCGGCAAGCCCGCCAATGATGATGGCCGCGAGCCAGCCTACTCCGTCAAAACCCATTTTACCCTCCTCGCAAGTGAGTCTACCCACAGAACGAGGGTGGCAGAGTGGACGAAAATGGCAAGAAGCGTTCGGGAGCGTCCGTTCCTTGTCCAAAGCGGTCGCGTGATATTGTCGGGTACCGAGTTCTGCCGTCGCGACAACGTCGCCCAGCTCTGCTCAGGCGTTCCAGACAAAGGGCGCCTTGCCAATCCACTTGGCGTCCTCGACGGCCTCAAGCATGAAACGGGCGAAATCGCCGCGATAGAGCCTGGTTCCGCGCTTCTCGGATGCATCGTCGGCGGCCTGTATCTCCCGACCGGCCGGCGTATCGGCGAGCATGACAGCCCTGGCCAGCGTCCAGTTCGCAGAGGACGCGCGCACAACCCGGTCGACGCCGGTGTGGTCGGCCCAGGCCACCTTGAGGTTTGACGCCTGAATGAGAGCCCGAAAGAGCGGGTTGAGCCGGTCCCAATCGTCGGCAATGCCCTGGGTGGAAGCAAGCACGATCCGCCCGATACCCATCTCATCCATCACCGTGAGGACATTGCGAGCGGCGTCGGTCATAAAGGCAGGCGGACTGGCAGGCTTGGCCCAGGGATTGTCGGACGTTCGCGAGCTGTTGAGCGCAACGATCACAGCTTGCGTGCCGGCAGCGGCCCTACGCACATCATCGATATTTGAAGGCGTGCCGCCGATCGCCTCCACGCCGGCCGGGACCGCGACACCTGGGTTGCGAACGAGGGCTCGGACGTGGTGCCCACGTTGGACAGCCTGTGCGAGCACATGGTTTCCGGTGCGGCCGGTGCCTCCGAGGACGAGAAGATTGGTCATGACAGAATGATTCTTTCCTTGATGTCTGGTTCAAGCGTGCAGAGATCTTTGCCGACCGCTTTCGGGCGCATGTGGCATCGGACGAGGTCTGCTTCTGGCCCATAGCGGGCCTGGGGCCATCAGGTTTTCACCCGAACAGGCTCCACCTGCCCCACAGCACGAACAGGGAGAGGGCCAGCAGTGCCAGGTTGAGCGGTAAGGTCTTGGCGCTCTCGTTGCGCCGGGCGTGGAAGCCAATGGCCAGCACCTGGATCGTCGCCAACCCCAACGCAGCGAGCGGCGTGAGCCAGGGCAGGATGCCGGTCAGCACCGGAAGAACCAGCCCGAGCGGGCCGGCGATTTCGGCAATGCCGACCAGGCGAACCACCCAGACCGGTAAATCGCCCGGCCATCCGAGCATCGTGGCAAGACGCGGGATGGGGAAGAACGTCTTCATTGTGCCGGCTATGCCGTAGAGCACGAACAGCAGCGCGGTGGCGACCCAGACCCAGAACTCGAGCGTGGTGAACATGGCTTCCCCTCAGTCCGGCAGCTTGCAGTTGTCGCCTTCGCAATAGCCGTCGGCATCGGCGGCACCTGCGAGGGTCCTGATCGGGTTGGCTTCGGCCCAGGCCTGCCGGAGGGCATCGCCGATGACCTTGACCGACTGGGCGCCGGGCAGGGCGTATTTTTCGTCGATCACCACGAAGGGTACGCCGCGCACGTTCAGCCGCCGTGCCTCTTCGGTATCGGCGCGCACCTGATCGGCAAATGCATCACCTGCCAGCACATCGCGCACTTCCGTCTCCGGCAGTCCGGCTTCGAGGGCGAGAGCGAGCAGGGTGTCCTGATCGCCGATGGCCAGGCCCTCGCCGAAATAGGCGGCAAAGAGGCGATCCTCCATCGCCGATTGCAGGCCATGCTGGCGCGCAAGGTGGACGAGCCTGTACGCATCGAAGGAATTGCCATAGCGGGCAATGTCGAAACGGTAGGTCAGACCCTCCTTGGCTCCCATCTGCCGCATCTGCTCGTTCATGGCCACGGCCTGGGCCGGCGGAAAGCCGTGCTTCCTGGAGAGGATATCGTTGAGGTTCATATCCGAGACGCGCGGTGCATCCGGATCGAGCTGGTAGCTGCGCCAGACGACTTCGACTTCGTCTGCATGCGCGAAGCTCGACAGGGCGGTGTCGAGCCGGTGCTTGCCGATGTAGCACCAGGGGCAAGCAATATCGGACCAGACTTCGATCTTCATGTTGGTTCCTCCTGCTTAGCCGAACACGCGCTCGAGCGCGTCACGCTCGGTGTGCAGGTCCCAGTAAAGTGGCGCGATGGCGTCGGCGCTGGTTTCGGCGGTCTGACCGATGAAGGTGCCGATCGCCACGTGGCCGACCTGAACACCTGAGGGCGCGACTTCGGCGTGGAGGGCAAAGGCCCAGTTGCGCAGCGCGCCCATGGCGACGCCGGCGGCGGCAAAAGGGGCATAACCCATTTCAGGGCGGACGGAGGAGGCACCGGTGGTCACGAGTATGGTGCCGCTCTTGCGCTCCAGCATGTCCGGGAGCACCTCGGCAGCGGCAGCGATTGCGCCGAAGAGCTGGAAATCTAACCAGGGCTGCAACGTGCCGCGAGTGATCTGGGAGGCGGGCGCCATTGGCAGCGTGGCATTGGACGGCGAATATTCGAGCACGTCGATGGCGCCGAAGCGCTGCTTGACGGCGGCGAGACCCGACTTGATCGAGGCGGCGTCCGTGACATCGGCGCGCAACGCTGCGGCTTCGATGCCGGCGGCGGCGAGGTCGGCGACGATCTGCTCAAGCTTGGCTGGGTCGCGCGACAGCAGCGCGACCTTGTAGCCCTGCTTGCCGAACAACTTGCCGATGGCCTGGCCCATGCCCTGGCCGGCTCCGAGGATTGCGATAACAGGCACGATAGTTCTCCTTTGCGGCTTGCGCACAAAATGTACGTGACGATATGTTTGATATCGAAACCGTCCGCAAGAACGCACAGGATGGTGGCCTACGATCATCGATGATCGGAATGGAGAGCCCAATGGAACACCGGAAGCCCGCGACACCTGCCATTTCCCAGGACCGGGCTGATCATTGCCGGGTCGTCGCCGCAGTCCTCGATCGGATCGGCGACAAATGGACGATCATGGTCGTTTCGGTGCTTACCGATGGGCCGACACGGTTCACGACGATCATGCGCGAGATCGGCGGGATAACGCACCGCATGCTCACGCTGACGCTACGTGGGCTTGAGCGCGACGGCCTTGTCACGCGCACCGCCTATGCCACGGTGCCTCCCCGGGTGGAGTATGAACTCACGGAGTTGGGCCGGACCTTAACGACGACCTTGATCCCGTTGGCGCATTGGAGCGAAGCTAACTGGCAGACCATCCGCGCGGCCCAGGAGCGTCACGATGGACGGTCGAAGCCAGCCTTGGCTGACTAGACTAGAGTCAAAGGACCGACGTCTGCTATCTGGCTCAAAGCGGTCGTCTCTTTGCGATTTCGACCATGTCTGCTCCCACCCCACTTTGATCCCTGCCGAGACGGATGGGCAGCGGCGGAACCCTTTCGGGCTTTTGCAGCTTTGCCTTGGCAGGGGGATCAAATGAGCCAGATCGCATTCCAGCTTCGCCAACTCTTCCATCGCATGTGGTTCCTGCCGGCGGCGTTTTCCGTGCTTGCCGTCGCGACCATCCTGACGGCTTACGGCCTTGCACGGTTCGCACCGGAAAAACTGCCCTTCACCATGCCATCCGATGCCGTGGTCTCGATACTGACCATTCTCGCATCCAGCA
>CAMLOA010000015.1 GCA_946481445.1 uncultured Devosia sp.
CGGCGCATAGCCCACCATCAGCACGCCGACACTGGCCAGCGCCAGCAGCACCAGGGCGACATTGCGCGGCCCGAAGCGGGCCACGACCGGATCGGCCGATAGGCGCATCACCGCCATGAAGAAGGCGAACAGCGTCAGCCCCATGCCGCCCACGAAGGGCTCGGAGGAGAACACGTCGCGCATGTAGATGGCCGACCAGTCGATGCCCGCGCCCTCGACCAGGAAGGCGGCAAAGCCGATCAGGCAGAGCGGCAGCAGCCCCCAATTGGGGAAGGCGATGCGGTGGGTGTTTTCGCCCTGCGTGCGCAGCGGCGCCGGCGCGGGCACGATGCCCCAGGTCATGTAGCCGCCGACCACGACCACGACCAGCGCCACCAGCCCCAGATGCATCCCGGCCGAGAGCCCCGATTGCCTGATGGCGGCCCCGGCGAGCGCCGTGACGAAGAAGCCGACACTCCAGAAGCCATGGGCGCGGTTCATGAAGCGCTTGCCCGTCTGCATTTCGAGGCGGTCGATCTCGACGTTGAGGTTGATTTCCAGCGCCCCGGACAGCAGGCCGGTGACGAAGAGCACGCCGAACACCGCCGGCGCCGCGCCCAGCCAGGGGATGGTGGCAAACAGCAGGGCCGGACCCAGCACGGTGACGAGGGCCGTCAGGCGCACGCCCACCCGCTCGATCACGGCGGCCCCGAAGGTCAGCGAGATCAGCGAGCCGATCGACATGCCGATCATGGTGAGGCCGAGCTGGCCCTCACTGACGCCCAGATGGGTCTGGATGTCGGGCAGGCGCGCCATCAGCGCGCCCGTGGTTATGGCGAAGAGGAAAAAGCAGGCATAGAGCCGGTGCTGGGGCGCGATCATTGGGCCGGCACCACCTTGGCGCTGGCGCGCGGCGCCAGAACATGCGCGGTGAACAGCCCCAGCGCCACCAGCGGGAAGCCGACGCCGAAGGTCCAGCGGATGCCGAAATGCTCGGCGACGTAGCCCAGAAGCGGCGGCCCGAGCAGGAAGGCGGTGAAGGAGAACTGCGCCAAGGCCGCCACATTGATGGCGGCGGCCCGGTCGGTCTGCTGCGCCGCCGCCGACATGGCCAGCGGGAACAGTGCGCTGGAGCCGATGCCGATCATGGCAAAGCCCAGATAGGCGGCCCAGCCTGCCGGTGCGAAGAACACCAGCAGCACGCCCGCCCCGAGCACGGTCAAGAGCACGCGCGCCACCACGACGGGGCTGTAGCGCTCCACGAAGCCATCGGCGAAGAAGCGCGCCAGCGCCTGCGACCCAGCGACCACGGCCACGGCAAAGCCGGCCCAGAAGGGCTCGGCGCCGAAGATGTCGCGCATGTAGATGGCCGACCAGTCGATACCGGCGCCCTCCATCAGCAGGGCCGACAGGCACACGCCCACCAGCATCATGATGGCCAGCGTCGGCCTGGCCAGGCGCGGGGTCTCCTCGGTGCTGGAACCGGCACGATGCGGCGCCGCCTCGAAGCGGCCGAGCACGACCAGCACGGCGGCGATGATGACCGGCACCATCAGCAGCAGGTGCCAGGTCGGCGCCAGCCCGGTCTGGGCGATAAAGGCGCCCACCATGCCGGCCGAGAAGAAGCCCAGGCTCCAGAAGGCATGGGCACGGCTCATGATACGGCGGCCGATGGCATGCTCGACGCGATCGGCCTCGATATTGATGATGATCTCGATGGCCCCGATGGTGAGGCCGGCCGGCACCAGCAGCAGGAACAGCATCAGCGGCGTCTGCGCCCACATGGCCAGCGCATAGAGCGCCGAGAGCAGCGGAATGGCGGTCAGCAGCACGCGGCGGTAGCCGACGGCTTCCACCAGGCGGCCGGCAAAGGTCAGCGATACGAGGGTGCCGAGGGCCGAGCCGATCAGCCCCAGGCCGAGTTGGCCCTCGCCCACGCCCATGGCCACCTGGATATCGGGCAGGCGCGGAAACATCGAACCCATGGCGAATGAATAGATGAAGAACGCCCCGAAGACCGTGATCTGGGGTGGCAAGGAGATGCCGAATCTCATGATGAAAACTCGAAAAGCGCTATGCCGCGAAACTAGGCGAAATCGGCCGGGGTGGAAAGCGCCCGCGTAAATCGTTTTCAATGGCGATCTGCAACGTTGCAGGATGGCAACGCCACAGCGGCGGACGTCACGCGGCCGGGTGGCGGAAGCTTTCCGCCAGCGCGTCGATGAGCGCCGAGACCCGGCGCGGCACGAGGTGGCGGGACGGATGGACGGCGTGGATGGGCAGGGTCGGCAGGCCCCAGTCCGGCAGCACCTGCACCAGCCGTCCGGCGGCCAGGTCATCGTCCACCAGGTCGCGCGGCAGGTAGGCAATGCCGGCGCCGTCAACGGCCATGGCGCGCTGCGCCTCGCCATTGTCGATCTCAATGCCGCCCTGCACCTCCACGGTCAGCTCCGCGCCCGCCTTGTCGATGAAGGCCCAGCGATTGCGCGGGATGATGTTGAGGTTGAGGATGCAGCGCGCCCGCTCCAGCTCGGCGGGGTGGCGCGGCGTGCCATGGCGCGCCAGTAAGGCGGGCGCGGCGCAGCAGGCGAAGTGATAGGTGCCGATGCGCCGGGCCACCAGGCTCGAGCTGGGCAGCTTGCCGACGCGTACGGCCAGGTCGAAGCCTTCGGCCACCAGGTCGACACGCCGGTCGGCGAGGCTCATCTCGAAGATGATGCCCGGGTGAGCAGCGGTGAACCCGGCAATCACCGCCGGCAGCCTCCTGATGCCCAACGTGGTGGGCGCGCTCAGCCTGATGCGGCCCGTCAGCGTCTGGCTGGCGACACCCTCGTCGAGCGCCTCGGCCGCCGCGATCACCGCCTGGGCGCGCTCGATGAATCGCCGCCCCGCCTCGGTGAGGCGCTGGGCGCGCGTGGTGCGTTCGATCAGCTTGATGCCATACCGCTCCTCCAGGGCCGCGATGCGCCGCCCCACCAGGGCCGGCGACACATCGAGCTGGCGCGCCGCACGGGCAAAGCTGCCCGTATGCGCGGCGGCTATCAGGGTCTTCAGGGCGTCCAGATCAGCCATTCGATACAAATACGCAATTTAGTTCATACGATCCACGCAATTCTCTTTGCAATTCAATGCGCGCATATCACGGGCAGCACACAACAGGAGCTGCACATGACCACCACCGCAATCATCGGCCTGGGCAATATGGGCAAGGGCCTTGCCAAGCGTCTCGCCGGCAAGACCGACCTCATCCTTTCGGCCCGCGACGGCGCCGCCGCCACCGCCTTTGCCGCCACCCTTCCGGCCGGTGTCACCGTGCTCGATCGCGACGCGGCCATCGCCAGGGCGGATATCGTCGTGCTGGCCCTGCCCTATGCCCTGGCGCTCGAAGCGGCAGCCAATCCGGGGCTGGCCGGCAAGGTCGTGCTCGACATCTCCAATCCGCTCAAGGCCGATTTCTCGGGCCTCACCATCGGCCACTCCACCTCCGCCGCCGAGGAGCTGCAGGCCGCCGCGCCCCTGGCCCGCGTGGTCAAGGGCTACAACACGATCTTTGCGTCCCTGTTCGACCTGCCGGCCAGCGCAACGGCCACAATTCCCGTCTTCGTCGCCGGCAATGACGACGCTGCCGTCGGCGCCGTCGCAGCCCTGGTCGCCCTTTCGGGCTTTGCCGTGGAGAAGACCGGCACGCTCGATGCGGCACGCCTGGTCGAGCCGCTCGGCATGCTCAACATCCGGCTGGGCTACGGCCTGGGCCAGGGCACCGCCATCGCCCCGAGCTGGACCCGCCTGGCGGCCTGATTGCCCGGCTGCCGCCGCCGGCCAGATGGTGGTGGCCCCATTCCAGGCCGAGCAGGCGGCATTCAGCCAAAGACGAAAAAGGGGCAGGTCCGGCGGACCTGCCCCTTTGGCTGTTCGGATATGTCCGCCGCCTCACTTGGGCGCCAGCACCATCACCATCTGGCGGCCTTCCGAGCGCGGCTGCGACTCGACCTTGGCCACGGCGTCCATCTGTTCCTTGACCTTGACCAGCAATTGCATGCCCAGTTCCTGGTGCGCCATTTCGCGGCCGCGGAAACGCATGGTCACCTTGACGCGGTCGCCATCGTCGAGAAAGCGCTGCACGGCCTTCATCTTGGTGTCGTAGTCATGCGTGTCGATATTGGGGCGCAGCTGGACTTCCTTGACCTCGATCACCTTCTGCTTCTTGCGCGCCTCGGCAGCCTTCTTCTGCGCGGCATACTTGAAGCGCCCCAGGTCGAGCATCTTGGCGACCGGCGGGTTGGCGTTGGGAGAGATCAGGACGAGATCCAGGCCCTGTTCCTGGGCCTCTGCGAGCGCTTCGCGCGTCCGGACGACGCCGCGGTTCTCGCCTTCAGCATCGATGAGCTGCACATCGGGGCTGGTGATGTCTTCGTTAGAGAGCGGCCCATCTTTCTGGGGCGCGACGGGTCTCATGGGACGGCGAATGGCAAACGATCCTTGCGTTGTTGAGCCGGGTGGGTGAAATCGGCCATAAAATCGTGTCACACGGCTCATAAGTCAACTGGCAAAGCGCCGGAAATTCCGGGCTATCTTGCCATTGAACGGCCATGTTCAGCCCTGCGCCGATGAATCGGCCTCCCCAGAACCGGAACCGCTCGCCCATGCCACAACCAAACAGCTTCCGCATCCCTGTCGGATCGGGTTCCGCCGCGCGCGACATTGCCGTCGAACAGCGTGCCGGCGGCTCGCCGGGCCTGTTCTGGCTGGGCGGATTCCGCTCGGACATGGCGGGCGGCAAGGCCATGGCGCTCGACGCCCTGGGGGCCGAGAAAGGCCTGGCCGTCACCCGCTTCGACTATTCGGGGCACGGCATTTCGGGTGGTGATTTCAACAAGGGGACCATCAGCCGGTGGCTGGAGGAAGCCGAGGCCGTGCTGGCCACCACGGAGGGGCCGCAGATCGTGGTCGGCTCGTCCATGGGCGGCTGGATCGCACTGTTGCTGGCGCGGGCGCTGCTGCGCCGCGGCCAGGCGCTGCATGGCCTGGTGCTGGTTGCGCCGGCGCCGGACATGACGCGTGAGCTCATGCTGGCCGATTTCACGCCCGAGGAACACCAGGCCCTGCAGAGCCAGGGCTATGTCGACCAGCCCAGCCAGTATTCCGACATTCCCTACCGCATCACGCGCGAGCTGATCGAGGATGGCGAGCAGCACCTGCTGTTCGGCGGGGTCATCGAAACCGGATGTCCGGTGCATATCCTGCAGGGCGGGCAGGACCCGGACGTGCCCCAGGCCCATGCCATCCGGCTGACCACGCATATCCTGCACGACCCGGTGACGCTCACCCTCATCCCCGACGGCGACCACCGCCTGAGCCGGGACGAGGACCTTGTCCGGCTACGGGATGCGGTGCTGGGCCTGATTTGAGGCTCCGCGGGAAACCCCGCACAAAGGCCAGCCTTTCCCGCCATGTCATTCCCGCGAAAGCGGGAACCCCTGTTTCACCCCGCCGCAATATCGAGATAAAGATCGCGCCAATCCGGATTGCCATCCTCGATCAGGTTGATCTTCCAATCCCGCCGCCATTTCTTGATCCGCTTCTCGCGCAGGATGGCGCTCTCCGGATCATCATGGGCTTCGAACCATACGAGATTGTGGATGTGATAACGGGACGTTTGGCCGGGAACCAGTTCCTTCCGATGCACGTAGACCCGGCCGGGCAGGTCACTCGTCACACCGATGTAGAGCGCGCCATACTTCCGGCTTGCTAGCAGGTAGACAAAATAGCTCTTGTCCATGGCCAATCCAACAGGGGTTCCCGCTTTCGCGGGAATGACTCTCGGATAGTTGGACCAATATCGGAGGGAGCCAATCAGGAAATCTCCCATCCACCACGTCATTCCCGCGCAAGCGGGAACCTCCGTTTGGGCTACTCCCGCGTCCTGAGCCTGGTCTTCTGCACCCCGTCCGGGCCAAAATTGTCCGGGCTGAGCCATCGCTCATACTCGGCCCGCAAGGCCGGCCACTCGCCATCGATGATCGAGAACCAGGCCGTGTCCCGGCTCTCTCCCTTGATGATCATGTCCTGCCGGAACACGCCCTCGAAGCGGAAGCCGAAGCGCTTCGCCGCCGCCTTGGACGGTTCATTCTTGTTGTTGCACTTCCACTCGAAGCGCCGATAGCCCAGATCGTCAAAGGCATGCCGGGCAAACAGGTAGAGCGCCTCGGTGGCCAGGGGCGTGCGCGCCATGGGCAGGCCCCAATAGATGCCCCCGATTTCGATCGAGCCATGCTCGGGCCGGATGCGCATCCAGCCCTGCTGCCCCACCGCCTTGCCGCTGGCCTTGTCGATGACGGCGACATAGCTGGGGTCGGCAATGGCCCTGGCCTCCCCGATGCGCCGTTCCATCTCCACCAGGCTGGCCGGCGCATCCGTGAACAGCCAGCGATAGCGCTCGGCGCCGCCTTCCATGGTGGAGACGGCGAACAGATCGGCGGCGTGGCGGGTCTCGATCGGCTCGAGCCGGACGTAGCGGCCCTCCAGCACGAGGCGTTGGGGGGCCGACTTGGCGGGTGCGATGGTCATGAACGGGTCTCGAAAATGGCCTGGAGGCCGTCGCGATAGGTGGGATGGAGCAACTCGATCCCCAGCGCCTGCTTGATAGCCGCATTGGAGACGCGCTTGTTGTCCTTGTAGAAACTGCGCTGCATGGGCGTGAACTGCGCCGTTTCGAAGGGGATTTCGGGCGGGGGCTCCACGCCCATCAGCCCGGCGGCATAGGTGACGAGGTCCTGCGGTGGCGCCGGTTCATCGTCGGCGAGGTTGAAGGTCCCCGCCAGCTGCTGTTCCGCTGCCAGCGCCGTCACCCGCCCGATATCTTCGACATGGATGCGGTTGAACACCTGCCCCGGCTTGACCACGCGCCGCGCCGTGCCATCGGCCAGCTTGTCGAAGGTCGAGCGCCCAGGCCCGTAGATGCCGGCCAGCCGCAGGATACACAGCGGCACGCCGCGTTGCGCCGCATAGTCGCGCCAGGCCTGTTCGGCCAGCACGCGGCGGTCGGAGCGGTCATTGCGCGGCACCAACGGCGCCGTCTCGTCGATCCAGGCGCCGCCGAAATCCCCATAGACGCCCACCGTGCTATAGTAGCAGAGCCATTGCAGGTTCGCCGCCGCATCGAGGTCGGCGCGGTGATGCAGCAGCGCCGGGTCACCCTCGGGTCCGGGCGCAATGGAAAAGATCACATGGCTGGCCTGCCTCAGATCCTCGCCCAGGGTCGCGCCCGGCGCGGTGCCGTCGAAGACATGGGCCCTGAGGCCCTGTGCGTCTAACCGTGCCGCTTTTTCTGCGGTGGTTACGGTGCCCCCTATGACAACATATTGGCCCGAACTGCGCATGTTGATCGAGGCCCATGTGGATGAAAATCCCAGGCCGAAAAAGAAGGCGTTCATGCGATATCCACGGTCCATTCGCTGGCCACCGAGCTATCGCGTTCCCGCGGCCGATAGGCAAGGGCGAGTTCACCGGCCCGGTCCGAATCGAGCCGCCGCAGCGCCCAGATCGCCGCGCCGCGCACCAGCGGGTCGGCATCGTCCAGCCGCGCGACAACCAGAGGCACGAGGGTCCTATCCTCGGAATTGCCAATGGCAATCAACACGTTGCGCAGGAAGCGCCCCAGTCCGATGCGCTTGATGGGCGAGCCGGCGAACAGGGCGCGAAACCCTGCATCATCGAGGCGCACCAGGTCGGCCAAAGCCGGCCCCTCCAGCTCCGGCCGCGCCCGCAGCTTTGCCTCCCGGCTCACCGAGGCGAACTTGTTCCAGGGGCACACCGCCAGGCAATCGTCGCAGCCATAGATGCGGTTGCCCATGGCGGCCCGAAACTCCAATGGAATCTGGGACTTGTGCTCCACCGTCAGATAGGCGAGGCACCGCCGCGAATCGAGCTGGAACGGGGCGGGGAAAGCCTGGGTCGGGCAGATATCCAGGCAGCGCGTGCAGGTGCCGCAGCTTTCCTCATGCGGTTTGTCGGCGGGCAGTTCGGCATCGGTCGCAATGGCGCCCAGGAACAGCCAGGAGCCGAATTCGCGGCTGACCAGCACGGTATGCTTGCCCTGCCAGCCCAGCCCTGCCGCCTCCGCCAGCGGCTTTTCCATCAGCGGTGCGGTATCGACGAAGACCTTGACCTGCGCCCCGGCGCGCCGGGCCAGCAGGCCCGCCAACTCCTTGAGCTTGCCCTTGATGATGTCGTGATAGTCCCGGTTGCGGGCATAGACCGAAATGGTCCCACGCGACCTTTCGGCCAGCATGGCGAGCGGTTCGCTCTCCGGCCCGTAGTTTATGCCAAGCAATATCAGTGACTTGCCCTCCGGCCACAACCCTTCCGGACTGCCGCGGCGTGCGGCCGTCTCGGCCATCCACTCCATGTCGCCGTGCCAGCCGGCCGCCAGCGCCAGGCGCAGCTTTTCGGGCAGGTCGGGCCGCGCATCGGCCGGGGTGATGCCGAAGGCATCAAAGCCCAGCGCCCTGGCGCGGAGCTTCAGTTCCTCGACCAGCCGGGCGGCGTCCATCGCTCAGGCGCCGAACTGGAAGCGGGCGAAGCGGTCGAGCGCTTCGGCAATGGCCACATTGCCCTCGTGCCCACGCTCCTCGATCGTCGTCCATTTCTGGATCATCAGCTTCCCCGCCACCCTGTCGGCCTTGATGTCGATGGCCGCCACAATGGTATCACCCAGGAGCACCGGCAGGGCAAAATAACCCAGCCTGCGCTTGTCCGCCGGCACATAGGCTTCGAACAGATAGTCGAAATCGAAGAAGAGTTTCAGGCGCTTGCGCTGGATGATCAGCGGGTCGAAGGGCGAAAGCACATGCACAAGGCCCGGGGCCTCGGCACCGGTGGCCTCCAGCACGTCCGGCTCGGCCCAGTGCTGGCTCCTGTCCTGCCCCTCGATCGTCACCGGCACCAGCAGCCTGCGCCTGACCCGGCTCTCGATCAGCTCCCGCACCGCCTTCTTGGATGGCGCGTCGAGGTGACAGATCGAATCGAGGCTCACCAGCCCCTGGCTGCGCAGCGCCCGATCGAGCTTGTAGGTGGCCACCTGCCGGTCCGTCGCCGGCCTGGGCGCCTTGTCCCAGCCGAAATGGCGATGCATCAGGTCATAGGTCTTGACCATGCCCTGCCGCTGCGACACCGCCACCAGCCCCTGATAGAACATCAGCTGCAACACGCGCTTGGATGGCTTGCGGCTGGCCCAGGGATGGTTCTTCTCCACCAGTTCATCATCGTCGATGTCGCGGATCGACAGCGGCCCCTCGGTCTTGAGCCGCCGCGTCATGGCGCTGATCTCGGCTTTGCTCACCGTGCCGAACCAGGCGCTTGGCTTGTCCCGATAGGCCTTCATGGCCGGCACGAAATAGGGCAGGTCCGACGTGGGCACGAAGCTGAGGGCATGCGTCCAGTATTCGAAGACGGACTTGTCGCCGGCCTGCGCCGAGGTGAGATGATCGCGCCTGTAGCCGGGCATGCGGCTCCACAGGATGTGATGGTGGCAACGCTCGACGACATTGATGGTGTCGATCTGCACATAGCCCAGATGCGCTATCGCGGATGCCACGGCCGCCGGTCCGGCGCCGAAGGGGTCGGCCTGGTCGAGCTTCTGCGCCGCGATCCAGATGTGGCGGGCTTGGGCCGGGGAGATGGTGAGGGTCTTGTTGGGCAAGATGGAAGGCCTTGGTCAGGTATGCGGACCATCGGCAATATTAGCCGGCAACGTCAACCGGTGGCAGGAGGTAACAAAGAGGCGGGGGGTTGGCGTCTTCGACGCCGCAGCCTCCGCTAACTTTTGTCCGCAAACTTCGAGCAGAGCCACAAGGGCTTGCCGAGCCGAAGCTGCAACGCAGCGAAGGCTGGTGGAGCCAAGCGGGATCGAACCGCTGACCTCTTGCATGCCATGCAAGCGCTCTCCCAGCTGAGCTATGGCCCCATTCCATTGGGTGGTCCGGCGGGGTGACCCGTCCGAAGCGAGGCGGAACCTATTGGATGATTCCGGCTGGCGCAAGTGCCTTGCGACACTTTTTTGACCCGCCGCCGGATTGCTCATCGCGACGGGTCAAGTCATTGAAAAATCAGCGGTCTTCGTCACCACCGACGTCGAAGCCGAGTTCGTCGTCTTCCTCGTCATCGGTTTCGAGGAACACATCCTCGTCGTCGTCGCCCAATTCCTCGTCGACTTCGACATCGACATCGTCGGTCTCGGGGATATCCTCGTCGCCGGACTCTTCGGCGTCGGCATCCTCGAGCGAGACGAGTTCGGGTGCCGCGGCATCTTCTTCCTCGATCTCTTCTTCGTTCTCGTCCTCGTCGTCGATCTTGCGGGCGGTGGCCGGCGAGGGCTTGCCGGCGAGAACCTGCTCGAAATAGGACCGCGGATAGCTCTTGCCGGTATAGGGCGAGACGATGGGGTCCATGTTGAGGTCGTAGAACTTCTTGCCCGTATCGGGGTCGGTCCGCTTGGTGCCGCGTTCGGAACTGGCCATGATGTTCCTCGTAATGGGAGATGCGGCCCCTGATAGGACCGCCGTTTCGGTCAGTCCGGTTATGGGCAAAGCAAAGCCCTGTCAAACCGAAAATGTGGAGAGCCGATCTCTGGCGGCGCGGCAATGGTGGCAGAGCGTGCCGGTCCCGTGCTAAGGCGCGTTCGCCCATGACCCAGACCGCCTCCGCACCAGTTCCTCTTGCCGCCCATGGCGCCGACCCCCTCACGGGGCGTTTCGCGACACCTGGCGACAAGGCGATCTCGCATCGCGCGCTGATCATCGGCGCCCTGGCGGTGGGACGCACGACGATCGAAGGCCTGCTGGAGGCCGATGACGTGCTGGCGACCGCCGCCGCCTTGCGGCAACTGGGGGTCGGCATCGAAAGGGGCGAGGCGGCCTGGCTGGTGGATGGGCTGGGCGTCAACGGCCTGCTGGAGCCACGCGAACCGCTCAATCTGGGCAATTCGGGTACGGGCGCCCGCCTGTTGATGGGATTGCTGGCCGCCTATCCGTTCGCCACCCGTGTCGAGGGCGGCCCGACGCTTGAGCGGCGTCCGATGCGGCCGCTACTCGATGCGCTGGAGCCGGTCGGGGTCTCTGTCGAGCCTGCGGGCGGGGAGGGCCTGCCGCTCACGCTGCGCGGCTCGCGCTGGCCACTGCCGGTCAGCCAGAGGCTCGCCGTGGCCGATGACCAGATCAAATCCGCCCTGCTGCTGGCCGGCCTGCACGTGGCGGCGATCACCACGCTGGTCGAGCCCGGTCCCAGCCGCGACCATACCGAAAACCTGCTCTCGGCCTTCGGCGCCGACATATCGAGCGTGACCGGCCCGGACGGGAAGATCACCATCACCCTTGCGGGCCTGCCCGAACTCAAGCCACGCCATGTCGTGGTGCCGGGCGATCCGTCTTCGGCGGCCTATGCCATCGTTGCGGCCCTGTGCGTGCCCGGCTCGGACCTGCTGGTGGAGAATGTCCTGATCAATCCCACCCGCACGGGCCTCATCGATACGCTGCTGCAGATGGGCGGGGACATATCGTTCCTCAACCAGCATGAAAGTGGCGGCGAGCACGTTGCGGACCTCAGGGTGCGCTCGTCCCGCATGAAAGGCGTCCACGTGGATGCCGCCCATGCTGCCGCCATGCTGGACGACATTCCGGCCCTGGCCGTGGCCGCCGCCTTTGCCCAGGGCGAAACGCGCATCGAGGGCCTGGCCGCCCTGCGGGTGCAGGAATGCGACCGGCTGGCCGCGGCCTTTGACGGTCTGGTGGCCAACCAGGTCGACGCCAAGCAGCCCGGCGACGCGCTGATCATTGCCGGAGGGGGCAGGGTCGAGGGCGGCGGGCTGGTCGAAAGCCGCGGCGATCACCGCATTGCCATGAGCTTCTTGGTGCTTGGCCTGGGCAGCCGTCACAAGGTTACACTGGACGATACAGCGCCGATCGGCGCAAGTTTCCCCGGCTTCGTCGCCACCATGACGGAGCTCGGGGCCCGCTTCGAACAGGTCAAGGGGAAGCCATGATCATCGCCGTCGACGGACCCGCCGCCTCGGGCAAGGGCACGCTGGCCTCGGGCCTGGCCCGCCACTACAACCTGCCCCATCTGGACACGGGTCTGCTCTATCGTGCCGTCGGGCGCGCAGTGGAGCAATATGAGAACACACCCGAGTTCGAGCTGCGCGCCATCGCCGCGGCCCAGACGCTGGACGAGCACGATATCGAGCCCGAATTCCTGCTCTCGGCCAAGATCGGCAATCTCGCCTCCAAGGTGGCGGTGATCGGTGCGGTGCGGCATGCCCTGTTCGACTATCAGCGCGAATTTGCCGCCCAGGAAGGCGGCGCCGTGCTGGACGGGCGCGATATCGGCACGGTCATCGCCCCCGATGCCGACGTCAAGCTCTTCATCCAGGCCGACAGCAAGGCGCGCATGGAGCGGCGCGCCCGCCAGCTCGAGGCCCGCGGCCAGGTGGTCGACCGCTACGCGCTCTATCACCAGATCGAGGAGCGGGACGCCCGCGACATGGCCAATCCCAATGGCGGCTTCTACAAGGCGGAAGACGCACACTTGCTCGATACGACACTTCTCGATATAGAGGCCGCACTCCGCGCTGCCATCGCGATTGTCGATGGGACCATGGCGCGCAAGGCAGGGGCCTAGAGGACTTCTAGACACCCAAATCCATCCTTGCGCGGTTCGGCCCCGGCCATCACCAGCGACCCGCCGGAAATACCTCAAATCAACGTTTGATCGGGCGCTCGCGCGCCGGCGTTTCCGTTTTGGGAATGGCGGGTTTCCGGTCCTCAACCCAACCCCCGGTGCAGGAGAGAAGATTTTGGCACAGCAGACTGTGACGAAAGAAGATTTTGAAGCCCTCCTGATGGACAGCTTCGTCGACAACG
>CAMLOA010000016.1 GCA_946481445.1 uncultured Devosia sp.
CCTCGTCGACCACGTGCTGCCCGGCCACTTCGATCTCTTCGGTAAACGTCCGGGATTTGTCTCCCTCCGCCATCATGACCTCCTCGGTGAATAAGTCGGCGCTCGGCCGCCAGGCCGCAACGACCAGCTAACGCGCAATACCGGCCCCGGCCTTTGACGCTGATCAAAGTCAACGCAGCCGAGTCGCGATCATGATCCAGGGCAATCAGGAGGTGCATGATGAGGCACTCGATCCCAATTCTCGTGCTTGCCGCGGTGTCGCTCGTCTGCGCCGCGGCGCGGGGCGAAGAGGCCTCGTTCGGCTTTGGCGGAGACCAGTTCTCCGGCGGGCAGGTGGTGACCATCGCCGAGCCCGTCGAGCATGACGCCTTCGCCATTGGCAACGATGTGTCGCTTGCCGGCCCGGTATCGGGGGATGCGCATCTGGCGGGCTACGACGTCGATGTCGGCGCCGAGGTAACGGGCGACGTCTATGCCACAGGATTTTCGGTGAACGCCTCCGCCCGCATTGGCGGAGACCTGACCGCAGCGGGCAACAGTGTCACCGTCACGCAGGGCGCGCCCGTGGGCGGCAATGCCCGGCTGGCGGCCTCGACCGTGACGCTGTCTGCCCCGGTCACGGGTGCCGCCCTGATAACCGCCCAGACCCTGACCCTGGACGCGCCGGTTTCGGGTGACCTGCGCTTTTATGGCGAGAACCTGAATTTCGGCCCCAATGCCCGCGTCGATGGGCAACTGCAGATCCACGCGCCCCGGGAAATGAATGTGCCCGCATCGGTCGCCCCGGCCGACCGCGTAGCGTTCGAACTGTTGCGGGAACCCGACTATGTCGGGGAGGCCGGCAAGTCGGCAACCAACGTGATCGCCCGTTTCTGGCCCATGTTCTGGATGATGACCGCATGGTGGCTGGTGCTGGTCGTCGTCGGCGCAGCCTTCATCGCGCTCCTGCCCCGTGCCGTCATCGCCATGCAGGCTGCCTCCCGGCGGCATCCGTTCAGGCGGCTCGGCCTGGGGTTCCTTGCCTTCGCCGCAGTGCTTGGCCTGGTCCCCGCCCTGGCCTTCACCGTGATCGGGCTGCTGCTGGTGCCCTTCGTCCTCGTGTTCGCGGTCATCGCCTGCAGCCTTGCCTATCTGGCGGGGGTGTTCTTCATCGGCCTGCGGATCGCCACTGCCTTCGTCAGGACCGATACCAATCTAAGGCGCCTGGCAGTCCTGGCGGCTGCCCTGGTCGCCGCCGCCCTCGCCGGGATGATCCCTTTCCTCGGTTGGCTGATCACCCTTGTCATTGTGCTTTTCGGCTTCGGCATTGCCGCCACCGCGATCATGCGGCGGGCGCCGGCGCCCGATGCGGCGCCCTTGGCGGGTGCCGTCCACCCGGCTCAATGAGGAGCAGAACATGGCCATCGATATCGTACTCGCCGTAGCGACCTATCCCGATGCCACGTCGCGGGTTGGTCTGGGCCAGGCCCTGGGCCTGGCGGCCCGGTTCGGCGCCGGGGTCTCCGCCATGATCCAGGAAGTCGATATCGCCCCGATCCATAATGCCATCGGGGAGGCCCTGATCGGAATCTCGCAGATGGCGCTGGATGCCGAAGCGCGCAGCCGGGAGCGCGCAGCCGATCTTCGTGCCTGGCTCCAGGAGCGGGCCGGCAGGCTGGGCGTGCCTCTGGAGACCAGCGTGCTGCGCTGCCGGCCGGATGGCTTCGCGGAAGGACTGGTGGCGGCCGCCCGCTATCACGACATGGCCGCAGCAGTCGTCGATGCGAACGATCCGCAACGGCAGGCCGAAGTGCAGGATCTCATCTTCGGAACCGGTGGCCCCGTCCTGCTGCTGCCCGCATCGGACGCAGCCCGGCCCGTTGCGGAAGGGCAGTCCGAGCCGCTCAACATCGTCGTCGCCTGGGACGGAAGCGTGTCGGCGGCAAGGGCACTTCGCGGCGCATTGCCTCTGCTCAGCCGGGCCGCCGCCGTCTTCGTGTTGACCGTCGTCGACGACAAGGCCGTCGACCCGGGCGCCATTGGCGGCGTCGAGGCGCACCTGCTGCGCCACGGCATATCCGCCAAGTTGCTGCAGCGGACACGCGGCTCCTCACCCATCGGTGACACCCTGATGGCCGTGGCGGCAGCGCAGCAGGCCGACCTTCTGGTGATGGGCGCCTTCGGCCGCAGCCGCCTGCAGGAGTTCATCCTGGGCGGGGCCACCAGGACGATCCTGCAGGCGCCCCGGCTCCCGGTGCTGCTTGCACACTGAAGACGGCTATCGCCATGGCACTTGCGTCAGATCAAGCCACCAGATCGGTCGTGCCCTAGACTGCTGCCTCTACCCGCATGTCGCGAACCGCTTGCTGGAGGCGAAGAATGGCTCTCAATCGGGAATGGCACCTGACGCACAAGCTCGGCCGGAAGGCCACGCTGGAAGAGCGGCTGACCTGGCATATTCAGCATGCGGCCAACTGCGACTGCCGCAAGATGCCTCCGAGCATCCAGCGCGAGCTCGAAGCCAGGGGGTTGGCCATACCGACCCCACGCAGCTTGAAATAGCTTCCGTGGCGGGCTGGTGGCAGCGGGTCGGCCGCATCCTCCCCACGGTCCTGGTGACTGTGGCGATGTTCGGGCTGGTGACCGGGGGTGGCCTGTGGCTGTCGGACCTGCCTGGCCTGGCCCGGATCGCCTGGGCAGCGGCAACCGTGCCCGTCGTGGCCACGCTGATCGTGCAGATTGCCGTGTCGCTGACACGGGGCGATGTGGGCCTCGACGTCGTGGCCGCACTGTCCATGTCCGCGGCCCTGGCGTTCGACGAGCCCCTGGCGGGCAATGTCGTTGCCCTCATGTATGGGGGCGGCCAGTTGCTGGAGACGTTCGCACAGGGAAGAGCCCGGCACGAAATGACCGCCTTGCTTGGTCGCGTTGCCCGCACGGCGATGCGCTACGGTGCGTCAGGGCTGAACGAAGTCCCGATCAACGCCATCCTGCCCGGCGACCGCATCCTGATCCGGGAAGGCGAGGTCCTGCCCGTCGATGGTCATGTCGCCAGCCCCTCGGGGCTGCTCGACCTCGCAGCCCTGACCGGAGAGAGCATTCCCCGGCGAATTCCGCTGGGCGGCGAGGCTCTGAGCGGCGCCACCTGCGCCGGCCACGCTTTCGACCTCATCGCCATTCGCCCCGCGGCCGAAAGCACCTATGCCGGCATCGTCCGGCTGGTGGAGACGGCCCAGGCCAGCAAGGCGCCCATGGTGCGGCTCGCGGACCGCTACGCCATGGTGTTCCTCGCGCTGACATTGGTCATGGCGGGCGCCGCCTGGTTCGCGAGCCAGGATCCGGTCCGCGCACTGGCCGTGCTGGTGGTTGCAACGCCCTGCCCGCTGATCCTGGCGGTCCCGGTCGCCATTATTTCGGGCATGTCGCACATCGCCCGGCACGGGGTGCTGGTCAAGAGCGGCACGGTGCTGGAGGCGATTCCGGCCATCCGGACCATTATTGTCGACAAGACCGGGACGCTGACCCATGGGCGGGCAACCGTTGCGACCATCCGCACCGCCACCGGCTTCTCGGCCGAGCAGGTTCTGCGGTTCGCCGCCAGCCTCGATCAGGCCTCCAGCCATGTCGTGGCGGCATCCCTGATTGCCGCGGCTGTCGAACGGGAGATCGATCTCGTTCCCCCGACCAATGTCCACGAAGCGCCGGGGGAGGGCATCAGCGGCCAGGTCGATGGCCGCCGCGTGGTGATCGGCGGAACCGAATATGTGCGGCAGGCAGCAGGTGCCGAGCCGACAACAGACCTCTTGCAGGAGACCGAGGCAGGACTGCTGACCGTGGTCGTCGCCGTGGATGACCAGATCGCCGGAGTGATCCATCTGCGGGACCGCCTCCGGAGCGACGCCCATGCCTTGCTGTCCGGCTTGCGGAGCGCCGGCATTGGGAGAGTCGTCCTTGCGACGGGCGATGAGCTGGAAATCGCGCAGGCTGTCGGGAGCCAGATCGGGGCCGATCTGACGCTGGCCAATCTGACCCCCGGGCAGAAGGTCGAGGCGGTGAAGGCGGAAGCGTCCGCCGGTCCGGTCATGATGGTTGGCGATGGCGTCAACGACGCCCCGGCCCTGGCCGCCGCCGATGTGGGTGTCGCCATGGGGGCGCGGGGCACGGCTGCCTCCTCCGAAGCGGCGGGGGTCGTCCTTCTGGTCGACGAGCTGGCGCCCCTGGCCCGCGCAATCGTCATTGCCGGGCGGACCCGTCGCATCGCGCTGCAAAGCGTATTCGTGGGCCTGGGCCTGTCGGTTGCCGCGATGACCGCTGCCGCCTTTGGCTACCTGCCCCCGGTCCAGGGCGCCCTGTTCCAGGAAGCGATCGACGTCGCCGTGATCCTCAACGCCCTGCGCGCCCTGCGCTAGGCGCGCATCGTCAGGCCGGCCGTGACAGCCGCGCTCCGGGCCAGAACTGCCTGGCCTGTTCGAGCAACGGCCACACCACGACGCCCGCAACGGCGGCCAGCATCAGCTCTGCCCAGCCGAGGGGCGCGAATGCAAAAAGGGCCCGGAACGGCGGCCACAGCAGGCTCAGCGTCAGGGTCAGGCCCACGGCGGCCAGCACCATCGCCAGGCTGGCACTGGGAGCCCCCCGCGACAGGAAGCGAACCGGGCCGAACGAGCGGTTCACCAATATCAGGCTGATCACCGACAGGACCAGCGACACGAAGGCCATGGTGCGTATCTGCACGGGACCAAGGGCCTGCGCAGATGCCACCCAGTAGATGCCGGCGACGACGAGGAAGACCGTGGCCCCCTGCACCAGGCCCCAGGCGATGAGCTTCCCCGAGAACAGGGAGGCCGAGGGAGAACGGGGCGGACGGGCCATGACATCGGGCTCCTCCGGCTCGGCCTCGAACACCAGCGAACAGGCCGGATCGATGATCATTTCGAGAAACACGATATGGATCGGGCTGAAGATGATCGGCATGCCCAGGAGCAGGGGCAGGAGCGCGAGGCCGGCAATGGGCACATGCACGGCGATGATGAAGAGCATGGCCTTGCGAAGGTTGTCGTGGATCCTTCGGCCAAGCCGAACCGCGGTGACGATGGCCCGGAAGTCGTCGTCGAGCAGCACGATGGCGGACGCTTCGCGGGCAACGTCGGTACCGCGGCCACCCATGGCCACCCCAATGTCCGCCGCCTTGAGCGAGGGGGCGTCGTTGACACCATCTCCCGTCATGGCAACCACTTCTCCCACCGACTGCAATGCCTTGACGATCCGGAGCTTTTGCTCGGGCATGATCCGGGCGAAGACGGTGGCTGTCCGGGCCGATGCCGCCAGCTCTGCATCGCTGAGCCGGTCCAGCTCGCTCCCGGTCAGGACTTGCCCGCTGGCCAGGCCGGCCTGCCTGGCGATCGCCTCCGCAGTGGCCGGATAGTCGCCCGTGACCATGATGACCCTGATGCCCGCATCGTGGCATTGCCTTATCGTCTCGGGTACGCCCGCCCGCAACGGGTCCGCCAGGCCGACCAGGCCCAGCAGGTCGAAGGCGAAAGCCCGCTGGCTGTCCGGACAGGCCTCTCCCCGCCAGCGGGAGCGTGCCACGCCGAGCACACGAAGCCCCCGCGCCGCCATGAGTTCGACGGCGGATCGCACCAGGGCCATTGCCGCGGGGTCGAGATGGCAGAGTTCGGCCACAGCCTCGGGCGCGCCTTTGCACGCAACCGTCAGCGCCGGATCATCCGGTCTCCGCCAGACCTGGGTCCATTGCCAGCAGTTCGGGGCGCAGCCCGTACGTCCTGACGAGAACGTCTCCCGGCGGCGGACAGGCGCTTACCCGTTGGCCCATGACGTGAAAGGCCTTTTCCATCGGATCGAAGGGCTCGGGAGCGGAAGCGAGTATGCCCACTCGCGCCAGCTCCCTCAGGTCGTCGCCACCATTGGCCGCAGGTGAAACGTCGCCAAAGCCATTCCCGAGCCAGGGCCGCAGCTCCACCACCGACATTTGGTTCTCGGTAAGGGTACCGGTCTTGTCGGTGCACAGGACCGTCGCCGAACCGAGGGCCTCGATGGCAGCCGCGCGGCGCGTCAACACCCGGACCTTTGATATGCGCCACGCGCCCATGGCCATGAACACCGCCAGCACAACCGGAAACTCCTCGGGCAGCATGGACATGCCCAATGCAATGCCGGCCAGCAGCGCCTCCAGCCAATTGCCATGCGAAAATCCATAGAGCACGGTCACCAGTGTGGTGGCGGCGGCGCCCGCGAGGGCCGACCACAGCACCAATTGCCGGACCTGCCCCTGCAGCCGGGGCGGCTCCGTCTCAAGCGAGGCCAGCGATTGTCCCAGCCTGCCGATCTCGCTGCGGGGTCCGGTGGCGATCACCTGGGCCAGGCCCCTGCCGCGGACCACCAGGGACCCGGAATAAACCACCGGCAGGCCCTCGCCACCGGGGCGAAAGTCACCCTGTTCGGTCCCCGAGGCGGTCCGCTTGCGGACGGCCATGGATTCTCCTGTCAGCAACGACTCGTCCACCAGCAGATCCTGGTTATCCAGCACGAGCGCGTCAGCGGGAACCCGATCGCCCTCGCTCAGGACGATGATGTCTCCCGACACGACCTCGCGACCGGCGATGCGCTGCGTGAGCCCGGCTCGGATGACGAGGGCGCGCGGGCTGGTCAGGTCGCGAAGCGCATCCAGCACGCGCTCCGTTCGCGCCTGCTGGACAACGGAGATGAGGATGGACAGCGTGGCAAAGACCAGCAGGAGCAGGCTGTCGATCAGTTCACCGAGCAGAAAATAGGTCAGGGCGCCCAACAGGAGGAGGGCGAGCATCGGCTCACGGAGTACATCGGCAAGCAGCTGAACCGCTGAGCGGCCATGCTGGCCGGGCAGCTCGTTGAACCCCTCGAGGCGGCGTCTGGCCGCCACCTCATCATCCGAGAGACCCCTCGCACCGGTCCTCGTTTCCGCTGCGCGGGGCATCACGGCCCGTGGACTGGGTCGACCGCGCGGGTGCCGGCATGACCTGACCCCTTCGCCCCGCCTGCGATCCTCCCCGAATCGGTCGCCGGGAGCCTCGCCCGCCCGTCTGGAAAAGCGCTCGCGCCAGCGGACATCGTCCTCTCCCGTGCCGATCGCTTGCTATTCGGGTTGTACCGAGACGATGCGGAAGGGATGGGTCTTCCCGTCATCTTCGCGGATCGACACATATTCCCCAGGCACGAACGTCTCTTCGGACAGCTTGAAGCCCACTTCGTCGTCGCGGGAGGTGGCATCGACATAGTCGAAGACCCAACGCCCCCCGGGCCCATGCAGGATGCGGCCATGCGCCTGCTCTTCTCCAGGCCGGGTCCGTATCACGCGGCACCAATGCGGCATGTCGCGGTAGCCCGAGGCGTCGATCCGGCCATCGCCGGTCAGCGGCAGGTAGAGGCGATAGGTATGGTCGCGGTCGCCTTCCGGATGCCCCGGCTCGCGCGCCAGTTGCAGGTCGATCCGGTAGAGAGAGGTCTTGCTCATGTCGTTCCGCCTTCCGTTATCTGGCTGTGTAGCCACCATCGACCAGATGATGGGAGCCCGTGATGAAAGATGCCTCGTCCGACAGCAGGAAGGTGGCCAGAGCCGCCACTTCCGCAGCGGTCCCCAGCCGGCCCACGGGGTGCAGGGCTGCAATCCCCGACAGGGCGGCGGCATCGAGATTCCTGGACAGCATTGGGGTATCGATGAAGGCCGGGCCGATCGAATTGATGCGGACCCCGTGTTGGCCATACTCGATGGCGGCCGCCTTGGTGAGGCCGACAATGCCGTGCTTGGCGGCAACATAGGCCGGAGCATTGGCGAAGCCGACCGAACCGAGGATCGAGGACATGTTCACGATCGCTCCGCCTCCCGAGGCGACAATGGCGGGAATCTGATAGCGCAGCCCATAGAAGACGCTGTCCAGGTTGGTTGCGATCACCCGCTGCCAGTTGTCGACCGGATACTCGCCTGTCGGTGCGCTGGCCCCGGCGATACCGGCATTGTTCACCGCCAGGTGCAGGCCGCCATAGAGCCGCCTGGCGGCATCGACCATGGCTTCCACCTCGACCGCGTCGCTGACATCGACGGCGACGCCCGACGCCACGCCTCCCTGGCCGACAATCCCGGAAGCCACTGCCTTGGCGCCCTTTTCGTCAATATCGGCCAGCAGGACCTTGGCGCCGGATCCCGCCAGGCGCCATGCGATGGCGGCCCCGATCCCTGACGCCGCGCCGGTGACGATCGCAATTCTGCCGCTGAAATCGGTGTTCACGCCGGGCTCCTTCACGGGAGCGCGGGCGCCATGTGCCCGCCCATGAAATAGGGCCAGACGAAAAGCCCCAGCAGCCCCATCCAGAAGTTGAGACGCAGATAGCCGATGGTGAACAGCCAGCCGGCAAACCAGAGGGCGCCCAGCGAGGTGTGCTGGGTGATCTTGATGCGCTCCATTCGTCCCGTCTCCCCGAGTTGCGGATACGGTCACTATGCACGGGCCCGGTTCGACATCCTTGATCCAGAGCAAGTCTTCAGGCTGCCTTCGACGCTGGATTTGACCCGCGTCAAACCGGAGACTCCGCGGCCCCGGTACGATGCAGGCAATGGTGGAGGTGGGCATGGAAATCCGCAATATCGGCCTGTTGGTCGACCCCTTTGGCATCGACAAGGACGTGGTCGCACTGGCGAGCGAGCTGGCGAGGCGCAACCACGGCCTGTTGACCGGTGTGGCCGCCGCCGCGCCCCCCATCGTCCTGACCGGGATGGACGGGGGCGTCGCCGGCGCCGTTTATGCCGACCAGTATGCCGAACTCGAAACATCGCTGAAGGCGGCCGGCGAGGCCTTTGCCGGGCTGGTGCCGCAGGGCGTCAGGCACCGGTGGGAGTGGTCCGTCCAGCGTCCCGACAATGCCATCCTGGCCATCGCGCGATGCGTCGACATCATCGTGGTGGGCGCGGAGTTGGCGCAGGCCGGTCCCAGCGAGCTCGACATGGGCTCGGTGCTGCTGGGCAGCGGCCGTCCGGTGCTGCTGCCGGCGCGCGGCTTGCGGAAGCTGAAGAACGCCAGGATCGTGGTTGCCTGGAAGGATACCAGGGAGGCGCGCCGGGCCACGGCCGACGCCTTGCCGCTGCTCAAGCAGGCAGACGATGTGGTGGTCATCGTGGTGGATGAGGGCAACCTCGCCGCCGAGCGGGCCAGCATGCTCGATGTCGTGGGGTGGCTGGTCTCTCATGAGGTCAAGGCACGTGGCGATGTCCTGCCCGACAGGGGTGGGGTGGCGCGGACCATTACCCAGGCCGGCCTGGACCACCACGCCGACCTCGTCGTCAGCGGCGCTTACGGACACAGCCGGCTTCGCGAGTGGCTGTTCGGTGGCGCGACCCGCGACCTGCTCGCGGAGGCCGGCATCAGCCGGCTCATGTCCGCCTGATCCTACCTGTTGGCGGATGCGGCGTGGAACCTGGCGCATGCCGGGGCATGCGCCAGATATCCACGCCGCTGGACGACCTCAGGTCCGTCAGGGATCTACTGCAGATAGAGATCCACGGTGTCGTCGGTGTTGTCCACGATGAGGACCGCGGAATTGGGATCCAGGCCATTGTCCGAAAACCACTGGGCCGCCTCGGCATTGGCCTTGATCGCCTCACGCAGCCGCGGGACCGCGCCGCTCGAGTCGACGGCACTGCAGACCGCCTCGTACTCGTCGAAGTCCAGCACGTCGGGCAGGTGGTAGACGGTCACCGAACTGGCGGCGACAAGGTCCTGGATATCCTCTTCGTTGAAGATCCCGACCTGGCACTGCAGATCGGCACCCGCAATATCCTGGTTGCCGCCATCGACCATGACCGGCGCGGCAAAGGCAGTCGAGCCCAAGGCCACGGTGGCAGCAAAGGCCAGTGCAATGATAGACTTGTTCAATTCAACAGCTCCTGTCTTGTGTTCGTGGATTTGCTTGGAGCCTGCTTTCAGCTGGCCCTGCTTCTATTTAGAATGAATCGAAACGCCCGGCCTTGATGGTGGTCAAAAGTCTCCGAGACGCCGGGCCAGGCTGCCGATCATGCCAATTGCGATCGCCTCGTTCCTGCTGGCGTCACGCGCTGGGGATCGGGCTGGAACCTGTCGAGGTGACCCGCCAGCACGATTCCCATTTCGTCCAGTTCCCGCAGGACGGCCTCCGGCACGGGACGGCACCCGCACGCTGCTTCGTGCCGCAGGTGCCAGCCAAGGAAGTTTGTCCTGGGGTAGATGGGGATGGGATTGTTCCGATGCCAATCCTTGGGGGACATGACGCTCATCTCCTCGTGATGGCCACGCCCTGCCGACGGGGCATCGCGCCCCACCGGCCCGGGCATTGCCTGGCTGCGGCAGCGGGCGATGGTCCGCCACCGCACTGGCGTGATTGGCTGGTCAGGCGATGCCCAGGTGATCTTCCACCTGCTTCACACCCGGCGCCGCCCAGGCGGCGCGCTCGGCAATGTAGCGGTCCGACCAGGCCTTGACCTTGCCTTCCAGGATCACCTTGCCGTCGGCGACCCGCACCTTGATGGCATCGGCCTCGACTTCCGCATTGCGCCTGAGGGCATTCTCGATGCGGGTCTTGACGTCCACCGAGGTCGCGCGGGGCGCCACGGTGATCTGGTTGTAGATGCCGGTAATGCCCTGCATGTCCCGCACGGCCCGGTAGGCGCTGTCTTTCTGGTATTGCCACTCGACCGTCCCGGTCAGGGTCACGTACCCCTTCTGCACCTTCACCTTGACCGCATCGGCGGGGATGAAGGCGTTCCAGTGGATGAGATCGGCCGCGCGCTTGGCCAGGACGTCATCGGCCGTGGACTTGGCCCCGACCGGCCGGACCTCGATCTCCTCGGCAAAGCCGCGGACGCCCTTGAGGCGACTGACGATATCCTCGATCTTGGCCTTCTGGGCATAGGTGGGAACGTGTCCCGTCAGTGTGACGATGCCGTTTTCCACGGCGACGCCGATATCTGCGGCGTCGATGCTCGGTTCGAATTCCAGCTCGTCATTGATCAGTTGCTTCAGTGTGAGGTCGGACATTTGGGTCTCCTGCCTGTTTGACGCCTCGGCGTGTTGGCGCAGTCTAGTGGCGCGTCCGGTGAGGATTTTGACGCCTGTCAAATCCAGTCCCTGCAGCCGCGGTCCTGCAGCCCGGCAATGTCGACGAGCTCTATGGAATGGATGTCCGGAACGCGGATCAGCCCCTGCTCCTTGAACCGGCGCAGGACGCGGGAAATGGTCTCGAAGGTGACACCGAGAAAGTCGGCGATATCGCTGCGCTGCATGGGAAGGGTGATGCGCTTTGCGGCGCCCTGGCGTTCGGCGAGGTCGCACAGGAACCAGGCCAGGCGTTCATCGACACTGGTGCGTCCCAGCACCAGTAGATGGCCCTGGAAGCGCGTCAGGGTCTCGAGGGCCAGCGGCAGCAGCTTGGTGCAGGCATCGTGATCGCGCCCGGGTCGCAGGATGCGAACGCCGGCATCTTCCACCGCTTCGGCAAAGAAGCGATGATCCTCGCCGCTTTCCCAGCCGAAGACGTCACCGGCAAAGCAGAAGCCGCAGACCTGGCGCCGGCCATCGGCCGTGAACCGTCCGATGCGGATGCAACCAAACTCGACCGCATAAAGCGGCCCGGAAGGTTCCCCCTGGCCGTAGACCTCTGTGCCGCCGTGGTAGATGGTCAGCGCCTCCTGCGCGACGCCGGACAGATAGCCGTCCGCGGGGGAGCCTTTGCTGGTTGAAATGCCGGATTGGAAGGTCATGTCCTGCTCCCCAAGGTTAATGGGAAGTTCATGCCCCATACGGGACCTCGCGAATATCGGGTCGGAAACCTAGTAGAATCCCTAGGGGTCGCTCCGCTGCGGAGCCGGCGCCGGTCCGGGCGGGGTCATGCCATCGGCGGCAGCGTCCCGCCGAGGGCCCCCCTATTGGAGGTCGTCGATCTCGATGCCGACCGAAAGGGCCATGCGGACCAGCTCGGACAACGTTCCGGCATGGAGCTTGGCCATCACATTGGCCCGATAGACTTCGACGGTGCGAGGACTGAGATTTTGTTCGCGGGCCACGGTCTTGTTGGACTTGCCTGCCACCACGCCCTCGAAGACCTGCCGTTCGCGCTCGCTGAGGCTGGCGAGCCGATCCCGGATCACGTCCTGTTCGCGGCGAAGGTCGCTGGCGTCGCGGGCCTGGCCGACCGCACGGGCCAGGGCCTCGAGCAGAACGCCGTCGTCGAAGGGTTTCTCGATGAAATCGATGGCGCCCGCCTTCATCGCGGCGACGGCCATGGCGACGTCTCCGTGCCCCGTCACCACGATGGCGGGGATGGTATCGCCCGCCTCCCTGATCTTGCGGAGCATGACGACGCCATCCATGTCGGGCATCTGCAGGTCCGTCACCACGCAGTGGCCCGGCGGGTAGGGGCGCGCCGCCAGGAACGAGGCGGCCGAATCGTGCACGCGGACGGCATAGCCCGCCGCCGAGATCAGGAAGGCGAGGGACTGCCGGACAGATGGCTCGTCGTCCACCACATGCACGATAACGCTATCGGACATCGGGCGCGCCTCCCTCGGCCACCGGCAATGAGAAACTGAACGTCGTGCCGCCCCCGGGATTGGCTTGGGCACCGATCCTGCCCCCATGGGCTTCTATGATACGGCGGGATATGGATAATCCAATGCCCATTCCACCTGGCTTGGCGGTGACAAACGGCCGAAACAGGTGTTCGGCGACCTCGGGGGGTATGCCGCTGCCCGTGTCCACGACCTCCACGCAGACTGCGCTGTCCCGGCACAC
>CAMLOA010000017.1 GCA_946481445.1 uncultured Devosia sp.
CAGCGCGGCGACCTCGAGCAGCGTATCGTCGACACGTTCGACCGGGCCGGCGTACCGCTCAAGCACATCGTGCTCGAGGTCAACGAGGCCGTGTTCGTGGGCGGCACCGATCAGCTTGTGCCGCGGGCGGTCAGCGCGCTGCGGCAGCGGGGCCTGCTGGTGGCGCTGGACGATTTCGGCACCGGCTTCGCCTCCTTGACCCACCTGCTGAGCTTTCCGGTCGATGTCATCAAGATCGACCGGTCCTTCGTGGCCCGCCTGGGCGCGGACACGCGCAGCGACGTTGTCGTGGGTTCCATCATCGACATTGCCCGGCGGCTGGGCATGGCGCTGGTGGCCGAAGGCATCGAGACCCAGCAACAGGTCGAAACCCTGTCCGGCCTGGGATGCACCATGGGCCAGGGCTTCTTGTTCTCGCGCCCCTGCTCGGTCGAAGACACGACGCGGCTGCTCACCCTGTTCGCGCAGCGCCGCGACGGCGCGCCCGGCATCGGCATCCGCCGCAGCGCCTGAGCCACGTTGCAATTGTCCTGCGGCGGGGGCAAGCTGGCATCCATAAGCATCCACTCGAGCACGGTTGCGGGGCGATGGTCCCGCTGCTGACAGGACGGTGACAGGCAGAGCGCCTAGTGTGTCCGTCACGAACGCAACGACGTTCAGGATTTGAAATGGGAGGACTTATGAACAAGCTGCTCTTGGCCGCGCTGGTTTCCGGCGCTCTTTCGGTTCCCGCCTTCGCGGCGGATTACACCATCATGGCTCCTGCTGCCCCTGGCGGCGGCTGGGACCAGACTGCGCGCTCCATGCAGGAAGCGCTGCAGTCCGAAGGCATTTCGGGCAATGTCCAGGTCACCAACGTCCCCGGCGCCGGTGGCACGATCGGCCTGGCCCAGTTCGCAACCCAGGATGCGGGCAACCCCAATGCCCTGATCGTCGGCGGCTACGTGATGGTGGGTGCCATCCTCACCAATGCTTCTCCGGTCACGCTCGAAAACGTCACCCCCATCGCCCGCCTCACCGGCGAGGCTGTGGCCATCGTGGTGCCGGCGGCCTCCGAACTGCAGACCCTGGATGACCTCATTGCCAAGCTCAAGGCCGATCCGGGCTCGGTGGCCTGGGCCGGCGGTTCGGCCGGCGGTGTCGACCAGATCACGGCCGGCCTGATTGCCAAGGCCGTCGGTGTCGAGCCGACCGCCGTCAACTACATCGCCTATTCGGGCGGTGGCGAGGCCCTTGCTGCCCTGCTGGGCGGCCAGGTGACCGTCGGCGTCTCGGGTGTCAGCGAGTTTGCGGCCCAGATCGAAGCGGGCGAGCTGCGTCTGCTGGCCGTCTCCACCGACGAGCGCGTCCCCGGCGTCGATGGCCCGACCCTGATGGAGCAGGGCGTCGACGTCGCCGTGCAGAACTGGCGCATGGTCGCTGCCGCTCCCGGGATCACCGATGAGCAGAAGGCCGCCATCACCGCCGACATCGAAAAGATGGTGAACTCGGCTGCATGGCAGACGACGCTCGAAACCAAGGGTTGGGTCAATACCTACCTGGCCGGTGACGATTTCGCTGCCCAGCTCGCCGCCGACACCGAGGCGACGGCTGCCATCCTGAAAGACATCGGCCTGGTGCAATGAGCTCAGGTCACTCCAACCTCTCGCGCCGCCCCGATGGGGCGGCGCTTGTCATAGCCGCAATCCTGGCAGCCATTGCCGCTGTCATCATCTGGCAGACCAGCCAGATGCGCGTGCCGCCCGTGCAGGCACGAGTCGGCCCCACCGTATTCCCCTATGTCATCGCCGCCGGACTGCTTGCGCTTTCGGTCGGGACGGTCGTCTCGGCCCTGCGCGGCAGCTTCCCGGAGCGCAGCAGTGACAATTACATTCCCATCGCCTGGATCGTCGGTGGCCTGATCGCGCAATTGCTGACGATTTCCTGGGCCGGGTTCTCCATCGGCACCGGCCTGCTCTTCGCCCTGACGGCGCGGGCGTTCGGGCGCGGCCCGCTGTGGCAGACCATCCCCATCGGCGTCGTCTTCGCTTTCATCGTCTGGTTCGTGTTCGCCAAGGGGCTGCAACTCTCGCTGCCCATGGGTCCGCTCGAACGGCTCGTCCCCTGAGGCCGAAATGGATACATTTGCTCTTCTGGGTCAGGGCCTGCTCGACGCACTGCAATTCCAGAACCTGATCTATGCGCTGATCGGCGTGACGCTGGGCACAGCCGTGGGTGTGCTGCCCGGCATCGGTCCGGCGCTGACCGTGGCGCTGTTGCTGCCCGTCACCTACAAGCTCGATCCGGCCGGCTCGCTCATCATGTTCGCCGGCATCTACTATGGCGGCATGTATGGCGGCTCCACCACCTCCATCCTGCTCAATACCCCCGGGGAAAGTGCGTCCATCGTCACCGCGCTCGAGGGTAACAAGATGGCCCGCAAGGGCCGCGGCGGCCCCGCTCTGGCCACCGCCGCCATCGGGTCCTTCGTTGCCGGGCTGCTGGCCACGCTGGCCCTGGCCTTCGTTGCGCCCTGGGTGGTCAAGTTCGCCCTGTCGTTCGGTGCGCCGGAATACTTCGCTCTGATGGTGCTGGCCTTCATCACGGTCTCCGCCGCCTTTGGCGATTCCGCCCTGCGCGGCCTGACGGCACTGTTCATCGGGCTGGGCCTCGGCATTATCGGCATCGACCTGCAGACGGGCCAGACGCGCCTGGCCTTCGGCATTCCCGACCTGCTCGACGGCATCGAGGTCACCACGCTGGCCGTGGCCCTGTTCGCCATCGGGGAAACCCTCAAGATGGCGTCGGACCGCCATCAGGTCAAAGACGAGGTCATGGCCGTCAAGGGGTCCATCTGGATGAACCGGGACGATTGGAAGCGCAGCTGGCTGCCCTGGCTGCGCGGCACGGCCATCGGATTCCCCATCGGCGCCATGCCGGCTGGCGGTGCCGACGTGTCCAGCTTCCTGTCCTATTCGGCGGAAAAGACCTTCTCCAAAAAGCCCGAGGAGTTCGGTCACGGCGCCATCGAGGGCGTCGCTGGTCCCGAGGCCGCCAACAATGCCTCCGCAGCCGGCACGCTGGTGCCGCTGCTGACGCTGGGCCTGCCCACTACGGCAACCGCCGCCATCATGCTGGCCGGCTTCCAGCAATTCGGCCTGCAGCCCGGACCGCTGCTCTTCGTCAACAATGCCGGCCTGGTATGGGCGCTGATTGCCAGCCTGCTGGTGGCCAACCTCATGCTCATCGTGCTCAACCTGCCGCTGATCGGGCTGTGGGTGAAGCTGCTGACCATTCCGCGGCCGTGGCTCTATGGCGGCATCCTGGTCTTCGCCACATTGGGCACGATCGGTGCCAATGGCGCCATGTCCGGCAACCTCTTTGGCATCCGCTTCTCCTTCGAGCTCATGCTGCTGCTGGCCTTCGGCATATTGGGTTACCTGCTGCGCCGCTTCGGCTATCCCATCGCTCCGGTCGTGGTGGGGCTGATCCTGGGCCCCATGGCGGAGCAGCAGCTGCGCCGTGCGCTGGCCATCAGCCAGGGCGATTGGCTGATCCTGCTGCATTCGCCCATCACCTGGGTTCTCTATGTCCTGGCGATCGCGGCGGTGGGCGTCCCCCTCTGGTTGCGCCTGCGCGGCAAGGGCGACGTCATGAACCAGCTGGCCAGCGACGAGGACTGATCAGGCGGGGCCGGGGCGCAGCACCCCGGCCCATTGCCGGCACTGCCTAGCGCTTCAGCATGCCGGGGAGCGCGCCTCCCGGGCCGGGCCCGGCGTCAATGCCCGTGCTCAGGCCCAGCGGCGCGCCGTCGCGAACCGGGCGTTCCGAATTGATGTCCTTGCAGAATTCGGTGGTCGTTTCCGGGTCGGTCAGCGCGCATTCGGCCTTGTAGTTGCCGCGCGTGTCGCATTCGGTCTCCCAGTCGCCGTTGAGCGGATACTCCCAGCAGATGATCTCGTCGTCATCGGCCAGGGCAGGGCTGGGCGCCAGCGGGATGAGCATCAGCAGGCTGAACATGGCCAGGGCGGCCGTGGTCGTCGATCTGATCGTGGTTCGGGTGGTGGCAGTCATGGTGGTTCCTCATGGTATGAACCCCCGCTCCAGGACGGTCCCGGTCACGCCACCCTGTCCGCCGTCAGTTGAACATATGCTGTCGCTTTGCCTCAGCCTGCATTCATCTGCGCAGCAAAAAGCCCGGATACCCATGCAAGGGTATCCGGGCTTTTCTCACGTCTATCGGCCGCTCGGCGCGGGTCGCCAGGGAGGGGAGCGCCCCGCGTCAGGGAGACTTCAGAGCTTGCCGATCGAACGGAAAGCGTCGGCGTCGATGCCCAGGGTCCGGAGATGCTTGGCCTTGGGCGCACGACCGCCCTCGACCGCGTTGGAGACGGCAGCGGCGCTGCCGAATACTTCCACGAAGGTGCCAAGGGTCGCAAAGATCTTGCGGGTGGTGCTCATTGCCAGTTCCTCAATCTGGACCGGGCCGGATTGCCGGGTCGCTTTCATGAGCACAGAGATGGGCCCGAACCGGTCGTTCTGCTAGGGCCGATAGGACACGCCAGCCATGCGTCACACGCAAGGTTCCGGCCAGGATTGGTCATAATCCCTGGAAATCTGCGCCAAGACTAAGAACGTTGTCCTATCCATGCGCTGCCGGCATGGCCTGGTGCCCGTTCGAGACCGGGTGCGGCCCGCCGCGCGCCCTCCGGCTACGGCTTGGGCGACACGATCTCGCCCCAGGTGTCGAGGAACCGCTTGCGCCGCTGCTGGTCCAGCGACACCAGCAGCGCCGGCCCGAGCGGGATGGGCTGGATCACGCCGCGGCCGCGCGCGGCAATGGCCTCGCTGGTCCATTCGCCCGTGGCGCCGGTCGCCACCGAGCCCAGGGCAGTCTGCCCGGCTGCGATGGCCTGGCCCGCGGGTGACAGGGCGAAATCGACAAAGGCCCGGCCGAGCTCGGGGTAGGGCGCGCTGCGCGGGATCAGCATGGCCCGGGTCAGCACCAGCACATAGTCGTCCGGCACGACGATCTCGATATTGGCGCCGGCCGCCTTGCGGGCAAAGGCATAGGAGCCCAGCACATTGTAGCCCAGGGCCAGCGACCCGTCGGCCACGCCGTTGAGAATGCCCGGGCTCGATCCGGAAAACTGCGCGCCTACCCGCCCGAATGCCGCCGCCAGGCGCCAGAAGTTGGAGGAAATCACCTGGTCCTGCGATGCCAGCAGGTAGCCGACGCCGGAAAGGGCAATGTCATAGGTGGCAATGCGCCCGGTAAAGCGTTCGGTCTGGCTTTCCAGCATTTCGGCCAGCCGCAGATGCGTGCGGGGCACTTCTTCGGCGGAGATGGCCGCGGGATTGTAGATGATCACGGCCGGCTCGAAGGTGAAGCCGAACACCTCGTTGCGCCAGTGCGCCCAGTCCGGCAGCCCGCCCAGCCATGGGCTGTCATAGGCCATGGCGTGCCCGTCATTGGCCAGCTTGATCATCAGGTCCGAGGCCGAGCTGATCAGCAGGTCCGGCTGCGGATCGAGATCGCCAGCCAGGAACCGGTCGTAGAGCGGCAGCGAGTCGGTCTCCTCGTAGAGCACTGTCACGTCCGGCCGCTGCGCCTGGAAGCCGGCGATGAAATGGGCAAAGAGCGGCGTGTCGGTCACGCCCACAATGGTCAGCACCGTGTCGCTGCTGCCATCGGGGGCGGGATAGCTGGTCGAGGCCGCCTGGGCGGTGCGGGGATCCGCAAGCATCAGGCAGACAACGAGGGCCGAGAGGCTCCCCAGCGCCTTGCGCATCTGTTCGAGCCGGGGGGTGCGGCCCAGCGTCGGCAGGTCGATCTCGACCACGAGGCCCCCGCCGTCCCGGTCCTTGAGCCGCAGCTGGCCGCGATGGGCTTCGGCCACGCGCTTGACGATCGACAGGCCCAGCCCCGATCCGGCACGCGTCCCGCTGGCGGCGCCGCGCTTGAACCGCTCGAGCACGAGGGGCTTCTCGGCATCGCTGATCCCGGGTCCCCGGTCTGCAACGGTAAAGGTCATCAGGCCGTCCTGCACCGATCCTCCCAGGTCTACCCGCCCTTCCGAATAGACCAGCGCATTGTCCACCACATTGCGCACCATTTCGCGCAGCGCCACCCGGTCGCCGCGGATCGGGGCAGCCGAGGCGGCATCGGAAAGGGCGATCGAGAGCCGCCCGCTCTGGTCCGGGTCGAGCCGCTGGCGCACATCCTCCACCACCGTGCCGAATGCGGTCGTGTCGCTTTCCTGGTTTTCCAGCCGGTGGCTGATCGTGGCCTCCATCAGCAGCTGGCTCACCAGCTGGCTGGCCTGGATAGCGCCCTGGTGGATGCGGCCCACCCTTCGGCGCAGGGCCTCCGGGTCCTGCTCGTCCATGGCCACCTCGGCCTGTGCCCGCAGCGAGGCCAACGGCGTACGCACCTCATGGGCCGCCTCTGCCACCAGCCCCGTCACCCGCTCCATGGCGCTGCCCAGTCGCGCCATGAAGGCGTTGAGACCGGAAACGAGATGGCTGACCTCAACCGGCACGGGTACGTCGACCGGGCTCAGGTCGTCGGGCGCGCGCCCGCGCAATTCCTGCTCTAGCTGGTAGAGGGGCGAAAACATGCGTCCGATGTCGAACCAGACCAGCGCAATCGACAGCAGCGTCAGCGCGATCACCGGGATGATGGCATTGGAGAGGATTTCCCAGGCCAGCGCTTCCCGCTCGCTCTGGGTCTCGGCCACGTGGATGGTCACCCAGTCCGCCTCACCGCCCGAAGAGGTCAGCCGCCCCACGCTCGCCACCCGCACCAGTTCGCCGCGATAGGTTGCATCCACGAAGACGGGGCCGGCCGTGTTCAGTTCGGGCAGGTCGGCGGACAGGTCCTCATAGCCCGTCACCGCACGGCCCGATGGATCCTCCACCGCATAGAACACCCGGTCGCGCCCGGAGAACATACCGAACGAGGCAAAGGGCAGTTCGACGATCACGGTATCGTCCTCCACCTGCACGGCGCCGGCAATCGTCAATGCCGACGCCGCCAGCAGCCGGTCGAAGGCCCGGTCCGCCGAACGCTCGGCATAGTCGCGTATGAACACGATCAGGATCACCGCCGCCGCCAGCAGCAGCGCCAGCGCCAGCGCCAGGATGCGCCGGCGGATGGAGAAGGATTTGGTCGGTGCTGTGGTCACGGCTTGCTCCCGCCGCCTGACCGGCGGCGGTTGCCTAGAGGCAGTGTCTGCCACCCACCGGACGGCACCTCCCCCTTGATGGGGGAGGCTGGGAGGGGGTGTGAGAGCCCCAATATAGGGGCTAAACGACCCCCACCCTTGATCCCTCCCCACAAGGGGGAGGGTGACGACTGTGAAATCGACGATGAATGAACCTCGATGTCGGGGTGCTCCGCCGTCGAAATCCTACCCATGCGGCGCCCGCACTACATAGCCAACGCCGCGCACCGTGCCGATTTCGACATCCGCCGCTTCGAGCTTCTTGCGCAGCCGCGAAATGTGCAGCTCGAGCGCGTTGACCGACACCGCCTCGTCGAAATTGAACAGCTGGTTCATCAGCCGCTCCTTGGGCACCACCTTGCCGGCATTGGTGACGAGGATTTCGAGCAGCCGGAATTCGCGCTTGCCCAGTTCGAGCGAGACGCCGCCCACGCTGGCATTGAGCCCGGCCAGGTCCATCTCCAGATTGCCCACGCCCAGCGTGCTGGTGGTCTGTCCGCCCTTGCGCCGCATCAGCGCGCGCAGCCGCGCTTCGAGCTCGCGCAGGTCGAACGGCTTGACCAGGTAGTCGTCCGCCCCCAGGTCGAGCAGGCTGACCCGGTCATCGATTTCGGAACGTGCCGTGATCACCAGGATCGGCGCATCGAACCGGCCGCGCCGCAACTCGGCGATCAGCCCGATTCCGTCGCGATTGGGCAGCATCAGGTCGAGCGCCACCGCGTCGAAATCGTCCCCCATGGCGGCCGAAACCACGTCGGCGCCGTCGCGCACCCATTCCACCGAATGCCCGGCGCTGCGCAGGCGCTTCTCGATCGCCTCGCCCAGGTCTTCATTGTCTTCAACAAGCAGGATTCGCATGGGTGGCGGCTGTTTCTCCCCGGCGCCACCTTAATCCACACAGTCATGCCCGCGAAAGCGGGAACCCCTGTTTTCCAAGCCCTCAGAGCAGCGTGGTCATCATCGCGGCGGCCACCGCCACGATGCCGAAGGCGGTAATCCCTGCCGCCAGCAGCATGACCTGGGCGCGCTGCACATGCCCGGCATGCCGGGCCATGCGGCGAACGTCCTGCAGACCGTGCTGATCGTGAGCATCCATATGCGCCATGGCGTGATCCCCTCTGCCAGCCGGTCCATGGGACCGGGCAACATCCTGGGCAGCCGCCTTGCGCTGTTTCTCACCCGCGGTACCAAGGGTAATCCCGCCTTCCTCGCCCGCGAATGGCATCATCGCAACGCGGTTAATTTACATAAAATCCCACAGGCTTGATCTTGTATGGAAGATGGTTGATTAGCCGATCCGGACGTGGCATGAACCCATCATGACGCACCTGCATCCCGATCGCCTGTTTCCCGCCGCCGAGCCCGCAAGGTCCATCGCGCGCGAGCTTTATCCCGAAGTCGCCGATCTGCCGCTGATCAGCCCGCACGGGCACACCGATCCATCCTGGTTCGCTGGCAACGCCCGCTTCTCGACGCCCGCGGCCCTGTTCCTCACGCCCGACCATTATGTGTTGCGCATGCTGCGCAGCCGGGGCCTGAGCTATGACGATCTGGGCGTGCCCCGCAAGGATGGCCGGCCCGTGGCCGAGGGCAGGGCGGCCTGGCGCCTGTTTGCCGCCAATTACCACCTCTTTGCCGGCACGCCATCCAAGACCTGGATCGATCATTCGCTGCACTGGGCCTTCGGCATCACCGAGGAACTGTCTGCCGCCACGGCCGATGCCATCTACGACACGATCGATACCGCGCTCGCCACGCCGGACCTGCTGCCGCGGGCTTTGCTTGACCGCGCCCGCGTCGAGGTCATCGCCACCACCGAATTCGCCCTCGATCCGCTGGTGCATCACCAGAAGATGGAGACAGACGGCCTCATCGGCCGCGTGCGCACCACCTATCGGCCAGACGACGTCACCGATCCCGGCCGACCGGCTATTGTCGATAACCTGCTTCGCTTCGGCGAACTGACCGGCGAGGATGTCAGCACCTGGGCAGGCCTCCTCAATGCGCATCGCGTCCGCCGCGACTATTTCCGCCGCTTCGGCGCCGTCGCCACCGACCACGGCGTTCCCACCGCCAACACGGCCGACCTCTCCGCACCCGAAAAGCAGGCTTTGCTCGACAAGGTCCTCTCCGGCCGCCACGACGCAGCCGATGCCGAACTGTTCCGCGCCCAGATGATGACCGAGATGGCATTGCTCTCGGTCGAAGACGGCATGGTCATGCAACTGCATGCCGGATCCCGCCGCAATACCGATCCCTTGCTCTTCGCCGAGCGCGGCCCGGATCTGGGCGCCGATATCCCCGGACCCACCGACTACGTCAACGGGTTGCGCGCCCTGCTGGGCCGTTGTGGCAACGAGCCCAATCTGCGGCTGATCATGTTCGTGCTCGATGAAACCACCTATGCGCGCGAACTCGCGCCCATGGCCGGCTACTGGCCCAGCCTGATGATCGGGCCGCCATGGTGGTTCCACGATAGCCCGCAGGGCATCCGCCGCTATCTCGACCAGGTGGTCGAAACTGCAGGCTTCTACAACCTGGCCGGCTTCAATGACGACACGCGGGCCCTGCTCTCCATCCCCGCCCGCCATGATGTCTGGCGGCGCGAGGTCTGCGGCTTCCTCGGCCGCTGGGTCGCGGAAAACCGGATCACCAGGGCCAGTGCGCGCGACATCGCCAAACACCTGAGCTACCAGGCCGCCAAGGACGCCTACAAGCTGGCTTGATTGAGTGGAGTTCACCCTCCCATTGCGGGGAGGGTAGTGCAGCTAGGCCGTTTAGGCCGCAGCGAAACTAGGGTGGGGGTTGTGGGGGCACCGATCTCCGCCTGTGCCGTCCCTTCCCGAGCGCCGCTAAGCGCCAAGCTTTGCTCACCCGCCCTGCAAGGAGAGGGCGGGAATCGCGCACTCCGGGCTTACGGCGATTTCCACAAGACCAGCGCGACCACGATGACCCCGGTCACCAGCAGCACGAGAAGGCCGCTGAGCCCGTTCATCACCTGTCTGGCAAAGCCGGGATGGACCTCGTCGGCGGCGACGATATCGGCTATGCGCGCCTCACGCTGGTCCTCGAATGGTTGGTGCGTCATGTCAAAGGCCCCCCTCAGGTCCTTTATTCGCATGGGGCCATCCTGCGCCCGAAACCGGTAAACAAGCCCTGCCGCCGCAACACGACCTGCGCTTAAGGTTGCCGTCGAACCAACCGGCACGCTTACTGTTCGGTTACTGCCTTCGTTTCATCATCTTGATCGGCCATGTGCGGGGCCGATGTCGAAACAGCCCGCACCTTCTGCTCTAATGGCGGACATGAATCAGTCGCCCGTTGAAACCGCGCTCAGCCGCGCCATGATCCGCTGGTCGCTCACCAAATCCACTCCGGTGGCCGAAACCGCCACGAGCTGGATCTTTCGCGTCGAGCAGAACGGCCGGAACTTTGCCGCGCTCAAGATTCTCAAGGCCGGCAAGGGCGATGGCGAACAGCGCGGCGCTGCCTTGATGAACTGGTATGGCGGGGAGGGCGCCGCCACCGTCTTTGACAGCCACGGCAATACCCTGTTCATGGAATGGCTCGACGGCCTGCCGCTGGGCGACGCCGTCCGGCAGGGGCGCGACCAGGAAGCCACGATTGCCCTGGCATCCGTTGTTTCCAGCCTCCACCGCCCCCGTGCCGATGCACCCGCCGACCTGTTGCCGCTGCGCGATCACTTCCAGCCGCTCTTTGCCACCAATATCCGCGATTGGCCGCACACCGCGCGCGACCTGTTCGCGCGGGCCAGCGGGGTGGCCTTGCGCCTGTTCGATCGGCCTTCGGCGCAGATTCCGCTGCATGGGGACCTGCATCACGACAACATCATCTCGTCCCCGCGCGGCTGGCTGGCCATCGACCCGCGCGCGCTCCTGGGCGATCCGGCCTATGAAGTGGCCAATGCCCTCAACAACCCGGCGGGTGCGGACGACCTCGTCAAGGATCCGCGCCGCATTGCCTCGATGTCCGAACTGCTGTCCCAGCGGCTCGGCTTCAGCCGCAAGCGCATCCTGGGCTGGGCGGCCGCTCATGCCGCGCTGTCGGCATGCTGGGCGCTGGAAGATGAAAAGCCTATAACCGGCCAGTTGGCCACGCTGCCCCACCTGCTGACCGCCTACGACCAGGCCTGAACCGGACCCCGCCATGCTCAAGACGACCCGCCGCAGCTTCCTGGTCCTCGCCTCGGCCGCTGCCCTTTCCGCCTGCGCCAGCACCATACCCATCCTGCCCAAGGGCGCCAGCAGCCCCGAGAGTCTGAGCGACGGGGAAATCCTCGCCGCCATCAATGCCGTGCGCAGGGCCAATGGTGCCCCCGCCTGGACCTACAATCCCCGCCTGGAGGCCGCCGCCCGCTCCCAGGCGCGCCTGATGGCGCAAAAGGATACGCTGAGCCACAATCTGGGGACGACCCTGCGCGAGCGCGTGACCGCTGCTGGTTATCTGGGCGCGGTGGGGGAGAACCTTGCCAAGGGCTACCCCAATCTGCAGAGCACCATCGAGGGCTGGCTGGGCTCTTCAGGCCACCGCTCGACCCTGCTCAGCTCCAAATTCACCGAGTTCGGCCTCGCCACCGCCCGCACCGGCAGCGGCAAGCTCTATTGGGCCATGATCGCCGGCGGCAGCTTCCAGGCCTGGCTGCAGTAGACGGAGCGCTCGTCGCCCAGGCGACCCACCCCCTCCCACCTCCCCCATCAAGGGGGAGGCGCTGTCTTGTGGACGTGGCTCCATCTAGCGTCCTGAATGGAGTGGAACCTCCCCCTTGATGGGGGAGGTAGGAGGGGGTGAGGCCAAGCGCACCACTCTCCTTGGTTCAACACCTCACCCAAGAAGCGTCCGCTTCACCGCCAGGTTCCAGCCCTTGACCTTGCGCTTGCGCTCGGCCGCGTCCATCTGCGGCTCGAACCGCTGGTCCCGCGCCCAGCTGGCGGCGAATTCGGTCATGCCCGGCCACACGCCGGCCTTCATGCCTGCCAGCCAGGCGGCGCCGAGCGCCGTGGTTTCGAGAATGGTCGGCCGGTCCACCGGTGCGTCCAGCACATCGGCCAGGAACTGCATGGTCCAGTCCGAGGCCACCATGCCGCCATCGACGCGCAGCACCGTTTCCTTGCCGCCGCCCTTCCAGTCCTTGCGCATCGCCTCGAGCAGGTCGCGCGTCTGGTAACACACCGCTTCCAGCGCCGCCTTGGCGATCTCGGCCGGGCCGGTATTGCGGGTAATGCCATAAATGGCCCCGCGCGCTTCGGCGTCCCACCAAGGCGCCCCCAGCCCGACAAAGGCCGGCACCATATAGACGTTCTGGCTGGGGTCGGCCGAGCGGGCCAGGGGCCCGGTCTCGCGCGCTTCCTTGACCAGCTTCAGTCCGTCCCGGATCCACTGCACGGCTGCCCCGGCAATGAAGATCGAGCCTTCCAGCGCATAGGTGGTCTTTCCGTCCAGCCTGTAGGCGATCGTGGTGAGCAGCCGGTTCTTGGATCGCACCATGTCCGCCCCGGTATTGAGCAGCGCGAAGCACCCCGTGCCATAGGTCGATTTCATCATGCCTGGCGCAAAGCAGGCCTGCCC
>CAMLOA010000018.1 GCA_946481445.1 uncultured Devosia sp.
GCCCGGCAGCGTGCATTCGCACAGCTATTACTCCACGACCGATACGGCCAGCCGACGCTTTGCCTGGGTCACGCTGAAGCCGGTGACCGGCCGTACGCACCAGTTGCGCGTGCACATGGCCCAGCTCGGCACGCCCATTCTCGACGATCCGCGCTACTTCAATATCGAGAACTACCAGCCTGCCGAGGGGCTGGGGCATGGCCTGCACCTGCATGCCCGCCGCATTGCGCTGCCGCTGCGCAACGGCAAGCGGCTCGACGTGTCCGCGCCCCTGCCGCCCCACATGGCGCAGAGCTTCGAGGCGCTGGGCTTCGATGCCGACCGCTTCGATGTTGGTGCCGATCCGGAGGACGGGGCATGACCCTGATTGTCTTCGATGTTGACGGTACGCTGGTCGATAGCGGCGCCGAGATCGCCAGGCGCGTTGCAGGCGCGTTCGAACTGCTGGGCCTGCCGCAACCGTCGGAGCAGGCCGTGCGCGCCAATGTCGGCCTGTCGCTGGCCCTCTACATGGGCGTCGTCGCCGGAACGGACGATGCGGACCTGATCGGGCGTCTCGTGGACGCCTACCGCGCCGTGGCCGCAGCTTCTCCCCCGGGCACCATGCCCCTCTTCGCGGGCGCGCGCGATGCCCTCATGCGGCTCGATGCGCGGCCGGGAACCGTGCTGGGGGTGGCGACCGGAAAGGGCATGGCGGGCCTGCGCAAGACCATCGAGCAGAACGGTCTCGATGGCATGTTTGTCACCCTGCAGACACCAGACACCAACCCTTCCAAGCCGCATCCGGCAATGCTGTTCTCGGCCATGGACGCTGCGGGTGCCGGCCCGTCCGAAACTGTCATGGTCGGCGACGCCGTCTTCGACATCGAGATGGCGCGCGCCGCAGGTGTGGCGTCCATCGGCGTGTCGTGGGGGCTGCAGCCCCCGCAGGCCCTGCGGCAGGCGGGTGCCTCGGCCATTGTCGATAGTTTTGCCCAACTGGATGCAACGATAGACGCTGTTCTGGAGAAGACCCATGCGTGATCAGCTCGAAGAGGCCCATCGGCACCGGGACGACGGCTATGGGCGCGCCCAGCATCTGAACAAGGTGGAACTGCCCAAGCGCTTCTACAAGGACGTCGCTGCCGGAGCCGCCGAGGGCGGCTTCGTCGTGACGCTCGATGGCCGCCCGGTGCGCACGCCGGGCCGGAAGCTGCCCGTCATCGTGCCGGCCGCCGCCATCGCCACCGCCATGGCGCAGGAATGGTCGGCACAGGGCGAATTCATCGATCCGGCGACCATGCCCATGGTGAGGTTGATCAACTCGGCGGTCGAAAGCGGCGAGGAAATGGTTCCGGCCTTTCGAGCCGAGGTGATCAAGTTCGCCGCGGGAGACCTGCTCCTCTATCGGGCGGAGAGCCCGCAGGAGCTGGTCAGCCAGCAGGATGTGCTCTGGGACAATGCCCTGGCCACGCTCGCCCGGCATTTCGGCGTCAGCTTCCAGCCGACCGCGGGTATCATCCACCAGGTGCAACCCAAGGCCACGCTGGATCGGCTTGCCGAAGCGCTGGAAGGAGAAAATCTCTTTGTCCTGACGGCACTTGTCTCCATTACCGGAATCACTGGTTCAGGCCTGCTTGCCATCGCCCTCTGGCACAGCCTGCTGTCGCCCGAGCAGGTTTGGGTCGCGGCCCATGTCGACGAGGATTATCAGATCAGCCAATGGGGCGAGGACGAGGAAGCCGCCGATCGGCGCGCCAGGCGGCGGGTCGAGTTCGATGTGGCGGTCGCCGTACTGGATGCCCTGCGGGCCTAGCGCGGCTTGCGGGCGACCAGTTCCACCCAGTCGGCCACCTCCGGCGCTATTTCGCGCAGGGGAACGAGCACGAAATCGCGCTGGTGGGCGAACTGATGCGGCAGGGTCAGCCGGGCGGTTCGGATTTCGAACCGGTCATAGGCGATGATGTCGATGTCGATCAGCCGCGGACCCCATACGTCGTCGCGGACCCGCCCCATTTCCAGCTCAATGCCCAGCAGCGCTTCGAGCAGGGGAACCGGCTTCAGGCTGGTTTCGACCTCCAGCGCCATGTTGGCAAAGTCGGGCTGGTCCGTCTTGCCCCAGGGCCTGGTGGCAATGACCGTCGAGCGCTTGGTGACGTCGATCCTGGGATGGGCATCGATCCGCCGGACAGCTTCCTCGAGTTGCGCCCTCGGATCGCCGATATTGGCGCCCAGGCTCAGCCAGGCCGTCGCTGTCATGCCGGCCGCCGGCGATGCAGTTCGATGGCGGCTTCGCCCCGCACCATGGCAATCGGCGCCTCGGGCTTGCGGATGCGGATGACGATCCAGGCGACGTCCTGGAAGGCCGCAAACACGGCATCCACCACGCCCTGGGCAACCGCTTCCAGCAGCTTGCGTCGCGGGCTTTCAAACGCGTCCTTCACCACGTCATAGACATCCGCATAGGAGATGCCGGTCGCCAGGTCATCGGTGCGGCCGGGCGCCGTGAGGTCCACCCCCAGTTCGAGGTCGATGAAGAAGCGCTGCCCCAGCCGCTCCTCCTCGGCATAGACGCCGTGGTAGCCGTAAAAGCCGAGATCCCGAAGGATGATGCGGTCGCCGGTGAACGTTTCAGGCATCGAGGACTATCCCAGTTCTGCTGGCGGGCCGTAGAGCGTTGCCTGGGCCACCAGCAAGGCCTGCCTGTTGGCACGCACGTCGTGGACGCGGAAAATGTGTCCGCCACCCATATAGCCCAGCACGCTTGTGGCAAGGGTCCCCTCGACGCGCTGGTCCGGCGGCACATCGAGCAGGCGGCCGATCATGGACTTGCGCGACGTCCCCACGAGAAGGGGCAATGGGCTGCCCCCCGGCATGGCGCCGGTCTGCAGGTCGCGGAGGTGGCGCAGGATGCGATAGTTTTCAGCCAGGGACTTGCCGAAGCCGAAACCCGGGTCGAGGATGATCTGATCCGGTGCGATACCGGCGCCTGCGGCAATGGCGATCGACCGCGCGAACCAGGCCCGCATGTCCTCCAGCACGTCGGTCGCCGCGTCGCGCGCCTTGTTCCAGTGCATGACGATGACGGTCGCCTGGTGCAGGGCGGCGACCTCCGCCATCTCTGGCGCCCCCTGCAGGCCATGCACATCGTTGATGATGCTGGCCCCGGCCTGCATCGCCTGGTCGGCAACTAGGGGCTTGTAGGTATCGATGGAGATCGGCACCGTCACACCGTCGGCAACGAGAGCATCGATCACCGGCATCACCCGGTCCAGCTCCTGCTGCACGCCGACCGCCTCTGCCCCCGGGCGCGTGCTTTCCCCGCCGACATCGATGATGTCGGCGCCCTCGGCGATCATCCTGCGGGCATGGGTCAGTGCTGCATCCAGGCGGGCATGCTCGCCCCCGTCCGAAAAGCTGTCGGGGGTGACGTTGAGAATGCCCATGACGACCGGTCTTGGTCCGAGGTGCAGATCGGCGCGGCCGGGCAGGGCGATGGTGTGGGCGGTATGCATGGTCAGAACGGCCAGACCAGCATCAGCGCTGGCACGCCCACCAGCACCACCAGCAGGGACAGCGGCGCCCCCAGGCGCCAATAGTCACCGAACTTGTAGCCGCCCGGACCCATGACGAGCGTGTTGCACTGGTGCCCGATCGGCGTGAGGAAGTCGCATCCCGCGCCGATGGCCACTGCCAGCAGGAAAGCTTCGGGCCGATATCCCAGTTCGGTGGCAAACGTAGCTGCGATGGGTGCCATGACCAGCACGGTGGCCGCATTGTTGAGGAATGGCGTCACCGCCATGGCCGCCACCATGATCAGCGCCAGGGCGCCCCAGCCGGGCAGCATGCTCGCCAGTTGCGAGAGCAGCCCGGCGACCACTTCCGTGCCGCCTGTGGCCCGCAGGGAATCCGACACCGGGATCAGGCAGGCCAGCATGATCAGGATGGGGGCGTCGAGTTGGGAATAAACGTCCCGCAGCGGGATCGAGCGGCTGAGGACCATGGCAACGGCTGCCGCGAAGAACGCAGGCGCCACCGGCACCACGCCCACTGCTGTCGCGGCCATCGCCACGAACAGGATGGCGAGCGGCACCAGCCCATTGCGCACGCTGCCCAGGCGCAGCCCGCGCTCCACCAGGGGCAGGCAATCCCATTCGCGCAGCAGTTCGGGCAGGCGCTTGAAGTGTCCCTGGATCAGGATGACGTCGCCGTTCTGGAAGCGGATCTGTCCCAGCCGTTCGGTAAAGCGCTCGTCTCGCCGGCTGATGGCGATCAGGTTGAGCCCGGTGCGGTCGAACAGCGTCAATTCCTGTGCCGTGGCCCCGATCAAACCGGAATTCTCGCCGATAACGGCCTCGATAATGCCGATATCGGCCGCATCCTTGCTGGCGGCGCCGCGGCGCTCGGAGAAGACCAGGCCCGATTGGCTCACCATCTTGTCGAGCGCTTCTGGGTCGCCGGAGATGAGCAGGATATCGCCGGCCCGCAGCCGGGCATCGGGCAGGGGGGTGCGGCTGCGCCCCGAAGCACTGACGATGCGCGTGACCATGGCCTGGCCATCCGCCCGGGCCTGCACGTCTGCCACGGTCTGCCCCACGGCGGCCGAATCCTCCACCACGCGGGCTTCGGTTGTGTAGTTCTTGATGTCGACGGCCCGGTCCAGGCCCCCCTGTTCGCGCTTGCGCTCAGGCAGCAGGCGATAGCAGATCGCCAGGAAGATGAGACCGACCACGGATAGGGCCAGCCCGACAGGGGTGTAGTCGAACATGGTGAAGGGCGTGCCGGTCAGGTCCTGCCGGACCCGGGACACGATGATATTGGGCGAGGTGCCGATCTGCGTCATCAGCCCGCCCAATAGCGAGGCAAACGACATCGGCATCAGGAACAGGGAAGGCGACACGTTCGACTTGCGCGCCATCTGGAAGGCGATGGGCATCATGATGGCCAGCGCGCCGATATTCTTGACGAAGGCACTGAGGACGCACACCACCACTGTGAGCAGGATGAGCTGGGCCCGGGGCGTCGACAGGTCCGGCGCGAAGCGGCGGATCGCCAGCTCCATGATGCCGGAGCGGGACACGGCCGCACTCACCACCAGTGCGCTGGCGACGATGATGACGATGTCGTCCGAAAACCCGCTGAATGCGCGGTCGGGTGGCACAACGCCGAGAGCCAGGGCGGCCAGCAGGGCGCCTACCGCGACGACGTCATAGCGCCAGCGTCCCCAGACGAAGGCCACCATCATGGCGGCGATGATGACGAAGGCAAGCGTTTGCGGCAGGGTCATTGCATATCCAGCATGGCCATCGGCTCTTGTCGCCAGCGGTGAAAACACCCTACTAAGGCCGGAAGAACAAGTGCGAAAATCGCCGAACGAGCATCATTTGCTGTGGAACAGACCACACGGACGCGCCGCAAGGGCGAGGGAGGAGACGGCATGAAGCGACTTTATTCCACGCTGGGGGCTCTGGAAAAGTCTCAGTTGGGCATGATCTTGCCGCATGAACACGTCTTCGTGGATTTGCGTACTCCAGACCAGCCCGGTTACGCGATGGCCGACGAAGCCGACGTCGTCGCGCTCATGGCGCCCCAGATCGAGGCCATCAAGGCCCAGGGCATCACGGCCCTGGTCGAGTGCTCCACTGGCGGGGTCGGCCGGCGTGCCGATTTCGACCTTGCCGTGTCCCGCGCGACGGGCTTTCCCATCGTCGTTCCCACCGGCAACTATCGTGAGCCCTGGATTCCCGAATGGGTGCGGACCGCCAGCGAAGACGCGCTGGAATCGTGGATGCTGGACGAACTCAACAAGGGGATCGAGGATACCGGCGTACGCGCCGGCTGGATCAAGCTCAGCGCGGGGGACGATGGAATCACCCCGCTGGAGGCCCGGATCCTGCGCGCCGCCGCGCGTGCCGCCAAAGCCACCGGCGCGACTATAGGCTCCCATACCATCAAGGGCCGCGTCGTCATGGACCAGCTCGACATCATCGAGGCCGAGGGCGGCTCGGCCAGCCGCTTCATTTCCATCCATACCCAGGCGGAACCCGATTTCGAGCTGCACAAGGCCGTCGCGGCCCGCGGGGCCTGGATCGAATACGACAATATTGGCTGGGTAGCGGATGACGAGACCGTGCCGCGCATCCTCAGGGCGCTGGAAGCCGGGCTGGGCGGCCAGTTGCTGCTGAGCCACGACATGGGCTGGTTCGACCCCGCCTTGCCCGGTGGCGGCGCGCCGCGGCCCTACACGCACCTGGTGGACAAGACCATGCCGCTGTTGCGTGCCGCCGGTGTCGACGAGCCGACGCTGACCCGTCTCACCCACGACAATCCGTTCAACGCCTACGCCAGATAGCCAGGCGGTTGGCGGCACGGCGGGGGAATGCTAGAGCGCGCGGGTCATGTCCAGCATTGTACCTTTCATAAAGCGCCTCGTTCCGGGCCTGGCGCCGGTCAGCCTCGGCGAGCGCCTGCGCGCCTCCATCGGGGCGCTGATCGGCATCCTGGTGACCGGGCTCGTGGCGAGCCTGGCTCTCGGGGGCAGCTCGGACGTGCCCCTGCTGATCGCCCCGATGGGCGCATCTGCGGTGCTGCTCTTTGCGGTGCCTACCAGCCCCTTGGCGCAGCCCTGGTCGATCATTGGCGGCAATATCGTAGCCGCCCTCATCGGAGTCACCTGCGCGCGCTATGTCGGCGATGTCGTAGTTGCGGCCGCGCTGGCCATCGGCCTCGCCATTGCCGCCATGATGGCTTTGCGCTGTCTGCACCCGCCCAGCGGTGCCGTGGCACTCACCGCCGTGCTCGGCGGGCCAGCCATTCAGGCCGCGGGCTATGGTTTCGTGCTGTGGCCGGTTGGGGTCAATTCCCTGCTGCTGCTTATCGCCGCGCTGGTGTTCAACAACCTGACTGGCCGGCGCTATCCCCACTTGGCCCCTCCCGCGCCGGCTCATCCGCATCGCACTGCCGATCCATTGCCCAGCGCCCGGCTGGGGGTGACCAGTGCCGATATCAGCGCGGTCCTGGCACAGTATGACCTCGTCCTGCCCATCGCGACCGATGAACTCGAGGACATCCTGCATCGCGCCGAGATTCGCGCGTTCGAGCGCCGGTCAGGCGGCATTTCCTGCGCCGATGTGATGAGCCGGGACATTCGCACGGTGACCCCGCGCACGCCGCTGCGCGAGGCCCTGCGCCACTTGCGCGAGCATCACGTCAAGGCCTTGCCCGTCGTCGACCCTGATCGTCGCGTGGTCGGAATCGTCACGCAGACCGATCTGCTCGACAAGTCCGATTGGGGCATGTCGGCGGTCGGCTCTGGACTGGGCTGGAGGCTGAGGGCGATCAGCAACTCGGATCGCTCCCTGCGCGGCGTGGTCGAGGACATCATGAGCAAGCCGGTGCGCGCCGCGCGGCCGGAGATGCTCATCGCCCAGATCGTGCCTGCCATGGCAGACGAGGGGCTGCATCACCTGCCGGTGGTCGATGCCGATGGCAGGATTGTGGGCATGCTCACCCAATCCGACCTCGTCGCCGCCCTCTTCGCTGCTGCCGCAGGTCCGGACAGCATCGAGGGCACCCCTGGCGCCCTCGCATCCTGATCCGTGGTTCGCTCACGGCAGTCCGTTTGACGCCTGCGCACATAGAACAGGCGTTCGATGACATTGACCCCCAGCCGTGATGCATTGGCCGCCGGCTGCGTGCCCTGGGGAACAGTCCTTGTCCCTCCGGCATGCTAGCCTGCGTCAACTGATGGAGGCAGGCATGCATGTGCCAAAGGCGAAGACAAGCCGACGACAGCTGCTGTTGGGATCGATGGCTCTCGGCCTATGCGGGGCCGTGCGTCCGGCCCTGGCGAATAGCCCGGTGGGCTCGGCCATGATGGTTGAAGGCGAGGTGTCCCTGCGCCGCGGCAGCCTGGAGGCCGCGCTTCAGGTCGGCGACGCCATCAACCTTCATGACTTCGTGGTCACGCGCAAAGATGGGCTGGCTCTGCTCATGCTCGAGCGCGACATGCGCATCAACCTCGGCGGCGAGACGGAGTTTGCCGTGGACGAGTTTGTCGTCGGCCAGTCGGGGACCATCCAGCTCGGCGGCGCCATGGTGTTTGATCGTCCCGAAGGCCTGCCACCCGTCGATCTTGTGATCCAGACCGCCTTCGCGCAGATCGGGGTGCGCGGCACGCGCTTCTTCGCCGGGCCGAGCCAGGGGCGTCTTGCGGTTTTCGTCGACCGCGGCACCGTTTCGGTGGCGGCTGCGGGGACGGAGCGCGTGCTTGGCCCAGGAGATGGCGTCGATTTCGCCAATCCCGGCGATCCGCCGGGGGATGTGGTGCAGTGGAGCGCGCCGCGCATCGCGGAGGCCTTCGCCAGCCTCGGCCTTGTGCGTTAGCGGCGGGGTGTGAACACCTCGGTCTCGCCGAAGCCCCGTATTTCGATCCTGCCGAGTGACCGGATGGGCAGTCGTGCCCCGGCAGCCGCGTCGGGGCCGATGCAGATCGTGCTGCCCAACTGCTTGTTGGCCTCCTCGAGCCGCGCCGCCATGTTTACGGCATCGCCATAGGCGGTGTAGTCGATCTTTCCCGCGGCACCGATATCGCCCAGGATGACCTGGCCGGTTTCGATGCCGATGCGGGTGCGGCCCAGGCCGAGCGCGGCATATTCGGGCTTTTCCCGGAACGCCTCGGAGAACGCTTCCATCTCCAGCGCGCAGCGGAGAGCGGCGTCGACATGGTCCGGCACATCGGCGGGCGCATTGAAGAAGGCGTGAATGGCATCGCCGACGAACTTGTCGATCATGCCGCCATGCTTCAGCACGATGGCGGTCATCCCTGAGAAATAGTCATCGAGGACCCCAACGAAAGTGCGTGGGTCCAGGCCCCTGGTAGAGCCCGTGAACCCTTCGAGGTCCGTGAAGAGGGCCGTGACCACCCGCTCTTCGCCTTCCAGCCGGAACAGGCCCGGATTACGCACGAAACGGGCCACCACATCGGCCGGCAGCAGCTGGCTGATGCGTCGTCGCAGCGACGCCTCTGCCCGCCTGAGCCTGGCGGCATGGGTGACGAGCGCCAGGCTACCCGCCAGCACCATGGCCAGCGGCGGCAATACGGGGTCGAGCAGCAGCGCGCCGGCCAGGCTCAGGGCCAGGGCCCCGCCGATCCAGGCGAGGGCCGTCAGCCCGATCGCCAGTGCGGCCAGGGCAGGGGCCAGCAGGGCGGAAGCCATGGCCAGCGCAATGCCGCCCGCTATGGCGGCAGCGGGCTCGATAAGACCGGCATTGGCGATGCGCTCCGGCAAGCGGCCCGACAGAACGCCGGCGGCGACGTCGGCATGAATTTGCACCGATGGGTGCAAGGGGCTGCTGGTGGTCGGGCGCAAGGCCCCGCTGCGGGGGGAGGAACTGCCCACAAGGACGAGCTTTCCCGACAGCGCCGTCGCAGCCTGCCCCTCCAGGACTTGGGTAGCGGTCACTGTCCTGTCCATCCAGTCCGCGGGCGTGGTAGGCCGGTAGCGGACCTGCCCGTCCGGGCCGATCCCAAAGCGGGTGGTTCCAAGGCGCAGCCAGGCCGGATCACCCCCAAGCATGGGCGACGGCGCCTGCAGCGCCACGCGGACTGCGTCGAAGGCCAGCCCCAGATAGGGGGTTCCCATGACGGCTGCGATGGCGGGCACCTCGCGCACGAGGCCGCCGTCACTGCCGGCCAGCGAAATCACCGCCGCGCTGGCCGCCACGTCCTGGAATTGCTGGCAGGCCGGTTCGGTGCCGTCGGCGTACCAGATCAGCGGCACCGACAGGTCGTTCATCACCGCAATGGCGGGTTGCGGGATAGGCAGCCCGCCGCCCGAGCCGGCGAGGAGGAAGCCAAGGACGGTCGGGACCGTGCCGATCGCGGCCGCGACTTGGCCGTTCGTGTCGTTCACGTCGCACGTCGCCGACAGCACGATGTCCAGCGCCATGACCCGTGGCCCCTGCTGTGCGATCTCGGTCAGCAACCGGGCGGTGTCTGCGCGGGACCATGCCTGCCCGTCCTGGTTCAGGTCCGGAATGTCCACGACCACGATGTCGCCATCGAGCGGCGCGGGCGCCGCCTGCAGCAGCAGGTCGAAACCCTGTTCGCGCCAGCCTTCGAGCATGTCGGGCGGGTTGGCGGCCAGCAGCGCGCCGATAACCGCAATGCCGCCGCCAACGGCCACCGGGGCCAGTGCCATGCGCAGGCTGGCCACGACCGACCGCATCATTTGCTATCGATTTCCGAGATCTGCGCCAGGATATTCGTGTTGCAGCTGAGCACGGATCCGTCGCGCGTGATCGCGCCCTGCTCCTCGAGCGACAGGATGGCCCGATTCACTTTTGGCCGGCTGGCGCCGAGCATGGCGGCGATCTCGCCCTGGCTGAGGTCGAGCCGCAGGCGGGCCTCCTCGGGTGGTTCCTCGCCATAGCTTTGCCTGAGTGCCAGCAGCAGGAAGCGCGCCACGCGCGCCTCCAGTTCGAACAGGGCGATGGATTCGAGCTGGTCTGTCGTCTCGCGCAGCCGCCGGCTCAGATAGGCGATAAGGCCGGTGCGCAGTTCTGAGAAGGATGCCAGCAGTCGGGTGAAATCGTCCTTCAGGATCACCCGCCCGGTGGTGGCAATCGCCGCAGTGGCGTCGGCGGAGCGCGGCTCGCCATCGAGCAGTGCCATTTCGCCCAGGATTTCGCCCGGTCCGGCCTGCCGCAGGGTCAGCTCGCGCCCGCCCTGCGTGATCAGCGACAGTTTCACCCGGCCGTCTATGACCGCCACGACGTGATCACCGGCATCGCCGCGCTGGAACATGACCTCGCCGGCGTTCCAGCGTCGAAGCTGCGCCACGCGGTCCAGCTCCGCTATGGCCGCGTTGTCGAAATACTCAAAGATAGGAAACGAGCGCCAGAAGGCGGCTCCGCTTTGCATCCGGCGATCTCCCGCTCGATCCATATCCGTTCGGCAGTGTGGCGAAATCTTCGTCCTGGGCAAGCCCCTGTTCCCTGGGGAACTGCCGATGTCCGGTCCGTCCGCCATTGTCGGGTCATCGGGTTGCAGCGGGCAGCCCGAAACATCGGGAAAAGGAAATCGTCATGTTCAAGAAAGCTCTTATCGCCACCGCCCTGGTTCTTGCCACCGCCTCCACCTCCATGGCCGCAACCTACGGCTGGACGACCGCCGGCGTGAACTTCCGCGACGGTCCGGGCACCAGCTACTACAAGCTGGGCACCATTGCCGCCTGCACCAAGGTCAGCATCGATGACGACCAGAATGGCTGGTACAAGGTGAGCTGGTCCGGCCAGTGGGGCTGGGTCGCGTCGAGCTACGTGTCCTACGACGCCGACTACTGCGCCAGCTACCAGGCGCCGGCCCATACCGGCTACAAGAAGTACTGAGCCGATCCGGCTTCGATCAGGCGCCCCGGTCACCACCGGGGCGCTGCCACATCCGGAACAGAAAAAGGGCGCCGATGGCGCCCATTCTTGGAGACGAGGGCACCTTGGCCCTCAATTCGTCATGCGAACCGGTTCTGCGAACAGGTCATATTCGTCGCTGTCGGTCACCGTCACCTGCACGATATCCCCCGGCTTGATGCCCGTGGCATTGGCGATGATCACGGTGCCATCGATCTCCGGGGCGTCCCATTTCGAGCGGCCGATGGCCTTGTTGGCATCCGGCTGCACATCGTCTACGATCACGTCGATTGTCCGCCCCACCTTCTTTGCCAGCTGACCGGCAGAGACGTTCTGCGCCACTTCCATCAGCTGCTCGAAGCGGTCCTGCGCCACCTCGTCGGGCACTATGCCGTCCAGCTCGTTGGCGGGAGCGCCCGTCACCGGCTCGTATTTGAAGCAGCCGGCGCGGTCGATTTCGGCTTCCTCGATGAAGTCGAGCAGCATCTCGAAGTCTTCCTCGGTCTCGCCCGGGAAGCCGACGATGAAGTTGGAACGTACCGTCAGGTCGGGAACCTGGCGCTTCCAGTCCAGGATGCGGTTGAGCGTCTTCTCCTGGTGCGCGGGACGGCGCATGGCCTTGAGCACGGTCGGGGACGCGTGCTGGAAGGGAATGTCGAGATAAGGCAGCACGAGGCCATCGGCCATCAGCTCCATGATCGCGTCGACATGGGGGTAGGGGTAGACATAATGCAGGCGCACCCATGCGCCCAGCTGCCCCAGTTCCTTGGCCAGGTCGTAGAACTTGGCCTTGACCGGCCGGCCGCGATAGTTCGATTCGGCGTATTTGATGTCCACGCCATAGGCGCTGGTGTCCTGGCTGATCACCAGCAGTTCCTTGACGCCCGAGCGGATCAGGCCTTCGGCTTCCGAGAGGATGCCGGCTGCCGGGCGCGAGGCTAGGTCGCCGCGGATCTGCGGAATGATGCAGAACGAGCAGCGGTTGTTGCAGCCTTCGGAAATCTTGAGATAGGCGTAGTGGCGCGGCGTCAGCTTGAGGCCGGTTTCCGGCACCAGGTCGACGAATTTGTTCGGCACGGGCGGCA
>CAMLOA010000019.1 GCA_946481445.1 uncultured Devosia sp.
GCCAGCGCTCGTGCAGGCGGTATTCGGCGCCGTCGCTGGCCGGTGTCCGCGCCATGGCGAGCGGTACGATCGCGTCCTGCCGGCGCGTACCGGCCGGAACGATGGCCGGCGCGAACTGGGTGGACAATGCCATCGGCCAACCGCCGAAATCGCCTACCGTGTCGATCCCCGATGCCAACGCGGCGCTGAGCACGGTGTCGCCCGCAAATCCGTGGATGGTCGTGTCCTCGAGCCGGAACCGCAGGGGGCGCGTTCGATCGATGGACAGGCCGCCCAGCAGGTGTTGACCGTCAAAGACCAGGCGATTGGGTTGACCCTTCATTGCGGGCCTCCCGCCTCGGCCACGCCCGACGCGGCCGGATCCCGGTCGCACAGGCGGGCGCCCAGCCACGCGGCTTCCGCGCTGCCGGCCCTGCCGCAGAGCCATCGGGCGATGGCCGGTGCAAAGAAGGCACCACTCATGCCGAAGCCGGCAACGATGTCGGGCCCGGTGCCGCCCAGGCGGCCCACGACGGCCGCGCCATCCCGGCTGTCAACGCGGGTATAGCTGGCCTGGCCGGCCTGGCGCACGATGCGCTCTGCCCCCATGAGGTCGTGCAGGTTCGATGTGAATGTGTCGATGTCGCCCGGTCCCATCGCCGAGATGCCGCGGGCGGGCGGCTGCGTCAGGGTGAGGCGCGTATCGAGCTGGTGCATGATCGGCGCGGCTATGGGCGCCGTCGGTTCGGTGAGGATGGTCGAACAGGTCTCCCGCATGAGGCTGGACGGCCAGCCGGACCGGTCGAGATGCCGCTCCAGCGCCATGTCGCCAACCAGTACGGTCTGGCCGAAGGACATTCCGGGGTCGCCGGGCAATCTGGCGCTGCCATCGGCATTGATCTGGACGAGGGCATGGTCGTCGAGGCGCGTCGCGCCGGTCTGGACGAGCCAGCCGTCGAGCGCGACTTCGAGCTGCGGCCTGTGCAGCAGCACCGCGTCGCGCAGGATGATGCCGTCCCGACCTGCGCCGAGGTCACGCGGCGACACACGTTCCGCCGCAATGCCGAAGGCATTGGCCATGTGCCGGACATGCGACAGCGCGGCCTTGCCGTCAGTGCCGTCGGCGAACAGGATGGGATCGATCCGCGACCAGGCCCGGCGACCACCCAGCTTGCCGATGAGCTTGACGGTCTCCGGAACAAGGCTGGCCAGCAGCGCCCAGGTTTCCGGGCGGGTGACGACGCCCACCGACAGGTCGACCTCGCGGGCCAGCCGATAGCCCGACTGGCTTTCGCCCTGGAAGGCGACAGACTTTCCGTGCGTGCCGGCGAGCAGGCCGGCAATCAGGCGGGCCTGGGGCGTGGAGCCCACCACCACGAAGTCGAAGTGCGGAACGCTCATGCCGCCAGCGCAGCCTGTGGCAATGAGTCCGCCTCACCTGTCCGTGTTTTGGTGGTTTTTCGCCGCATTCGGCTTATAGATGGCGGACATGAGCCGCCTGGCGGCGTCAAGCGTCTGTGGCCCATGTTTTTCTGGTTCATCGCTATCGCCGTTACCGCCATTGCGTGCGCTGCACTTTTTTACGCAGCCGGTTCGCGTGCGGTCAACGCGGCCCCGGTCGAATTGTCCGATCCCAACAGTCATTTTCGCCTGGTACTGGCCGGGATCGAGGCCGACCTGGCCGCCGGGAAGCTGGCAGAGACCGAGGCGCTGGCGGCAAAGGGCGAACTGGCGCGCGAAGTCTTGCGGGCCAAGGCCGAGGCCGGCAGTGCCGGTCCGGCGGGCCTTTCGTTCGGCCGCTGGCAGCTGGCCATCGGGCTTGGTGTCATGGCGGCACTCTCGCTGGCCCTTTATGGCTGGCTGGGGCAGCCGGACCTGCCCAGCCAGCCATTGGCGGAACGCACCGACATCGCTGCTCAGCCGCTTGACCTGGACGCAGCCGTCAGCCGGATCGAGGCGGCACTGGCCGCCAATCCCGCGGACCTGCGCGGCTGGACGGTGATTGCCCCGGCCTATGTCGAAATGGGCAGGTTCGCGGACGGGGCCAATGCCTATCGCAAAGTGATCGAACTGGGCGGGGCAACGCCAGACCTGCAGACCAGCCTGGCTGAAGCCCTGTTGCTGGACGCGCGGGGGGCGGGGTCGGACGAGGCGATGAGCCTGCTGCAGGCGGCAGCCGATGCCGACCAGCGCCATGTCATGTCCCGCCTCTATCTTGCTTCGGAACTGACCGCGCAGGGACGCTACGCGGAAGCGATCCCGTACTGGACGGCGGCCCTGGCATTGGCCGATGGCAACGAGCCCTGGATCGAAGCGGCGCGGCAGGGGCTTGTGGTGGCAGAGAACGATGGCACCGATCCGGCTGCGGCGCAGGAGGCCGAGATGATCGGGCAGATGGTCGCAGGGCTGGCGACACGCCTTGCCGAACAGGGCGGCTCGGTTGAAGAATGGACCCAACTGGTGCGCGCCTATCTCGTTCTGGGCGATCCGGCGCAGGCGCAGGCTGCCTTCGACGCGGCGGTTGCGGCCTATCCCGAGGCCTTCGATCGCGGCGAACTCGATACGCTGGCGCTGGGCGCCGGCCTCACTCTCAAGGGAGAGACCCCATGACCATGCCCGCCGCGATGCGCAGGAAAGGCTGGTCGCGCAAGCAGAAGCGGCTGGCGTTGATCGCCGGGCTTGGCGTGGTGCTGGCGCTCGCCACGGCGCTGGTGCTGGTGGCGCTGCGAGACCAGATCGTGTTCTTCTATTCCCCGTCGGACGTAGTGGCCCGCGAAGTCACGGCGGGAACGCCGATCCGGCTCGGCGGCCTGGTCGCAGAAGGCTCCTGGCAGCGGGACGGCCAGGAAAACGCCTTCACCATCACCGATGGCAATACCAGCGTGGCGGCGCACTATACCGGCATACTGCCCGACCTGTTCCGCGAAGGGCAGGGGGTGGTCGCCGAGGGGGCCATGCAGCCGGACGGATCCTTCAAGGCCACCAACGTGCTGGCCAAGCACGACGAGAACTACATTCCCAAAGAGGTGGTGGACGCGCTCAAGGCCAGCGGCGAATGGCGGCCGGAGGGTGGGCAGTGATTCCGCATGCGTTGCCCCACCCCCTCCCAGCCTCCCCCATCAAGGGGGAGGTGCCGTCCGGTGGGGGTAGCTCGATCGTTCCATTTGGCTCGATCTTGCCATTTGAGTGGAGCGAAACCTCCCCCTCTGATGGGGGAGGTAGGAGGGGGTGGGGCCACGAATTCGGCATCAAGGTCGACCTGCAATGAGCATCGAACTCGGCCACTTCGCGCTGATCCTCGCTTTCGCCATCTCGGCCGTTTCGGCCATTGGCGGCTATGTGTACTGGCGCTCGGGCAATCGTATCGCCCTGGTACTCAGCCAGGGGGCGGTACTGCAATTCGTGCTGGTGGCAGTGGCCTTCGCCGCGCTGATCCAGGCCTTTGTGACATCCGACTTCAGCCTGGCGCTGGCGGCCAACAATTCCCATTCGCTCAAGCCCCTAATCTTCAAGATTTCGGGCGTCTGGGGCAATCACGAGGGGTCCATGGTGCTGTGGATCCTGATCCTGGTGGCGTTCGGGGCGATGGTGGCCGCATTCGGGCGGCGCCTGCCCGATGATCTGCTAACGCTGGTGCTGGCCACCCAGAGCCTGCTGACGGCGGCGTTCGGTGGCTTCACGCTGTTCACGTCCAATCCGTTCACCCGGCTCTTTCCGGCACCGTTCGAGGGCAATGACCTCAATCCCGTGCTCCAGGATATCGGCCTCGCCATCCATCCACCGCTGCTCTATGCCGGCTATGTCGGCTTCTCGATCTGCTTCTCGTTTGCCATCGGCGCGCTGGTCTCGGGCCGGATTGACCAGGCATGGGCCCGCTGGGTGCGGCCCTGGACCATGCTGAGCTGGACCTTCCTGACCCTGGGCATCGCCATGGGCTCCTACTGGGCCTATTACGAGCTCGGCTGGGGCGGCTGGTGGTTCTGGGACCCGGTGGAGAATGCCAGCTTCATGCCCTGGCTGGCCGGCACCGCACTGCTGCATTCGGCGCTGGTGATGGAAAAGCGCAATGCGCTCAAGATCTGGACCGTGTTCCTGTCCATTATCACATTTTCCCTGTCGCTGCTGGGGACGTTCCTCGTGCGCTCGGGCATCCTGACCTCGGTGCATACCTTTGCCAGCGATCCGACACGCGGACTGGTCATCCTGACGCTGCTGGCGCTGGTCATCGGCGGCGCCTTCACGCTGTTCGCCATCCGGGCGGCGTCGCTGCGGCAGGGCGGGCTGTTCGCGCCGGTCAGCCGCGAGGGTGCACTGATCCTCAACAACCTGTTTCTGGCGACCGCCGTTGGCGCAGTGCTGGTGGGCACGCTCTATCCCCTGCTGCTTGATGCGCTGGCGGGCACCACCATCTCGGTGGGTGCGCCCTTCTTCGACCTGACGTTTGGGGCCCTGATGGCGCCGCTGCTGCTTGTTCTTCCCTTCGGGCCGCTGCTGGCATGGAAGCGCGCCGACGTGGTTGCGGCCGCGCAGCGGCTGATCGGGGCGGCCGGGCTGGCGGTCTTTGCCACGATCCTGATCTCGGCGCTGGGTGGTGTTTCGATATCGCTGGCGCCGCTCGGGCTGCTGCTCGGCTTCTGGGTGGCCTTCGGGGCCATAGCCGAACTCATCGACCGCAGCCGGCTGGGCCGCATCCCGCTAGGCGAGAGCTGGCGCCGGCTGGCCGGCCTGCCGCGCACGGCCTGGTCGACCGCCATCGCGCATTTCGGCGTCGGGGTGACGGTGCTGGGCATTGTCGCGACGACGGCCTGGGAAACCGAGCTGGTCACCACTCTCAACCCAGGCGAAACGGCGTCGCTGTCCGGCTACACGATTGCCTTCGACAGCTTCGCGCAGGCGCCGGGACCGAACTACCTGGCCGACGAGGGGCGCTTCACCATAACCGCCGGCGACGGCAGCACACGGCAGGCCATTGCCGACCGCCGAACCTATGTCGCCAGCGGCATGCCGACCACCGAGGCGGCCATCCTCACCTACGGTTTCTCCCAGCTCTACCTGCAACTGGGCGAACCGCTGAACGACACCCACGTGGTGCGCATCTGGCACAAGCCGTTCATCACCCTGATCTGGATCGGTGCGCTGCTGATGGCGTTGGCCGGCGTGATCTCCCTCACCGACCGCAAGCTGCGCATCGGCCTGCCGCAGCGGAGTGCCCGCCGCCTGCCGGAGGCCGCGCAATGACCTGGCTGCGCAGCCTGCTCCTGCTGGTGTTGCTGGCCACGCCTGTTGCGGCATTGAGCCCCGATGAGATCCTGCCGGACCCAGTTCTGGAGCAACGGGCCCGGGATATTTCGGCGGGCCTACGGTGCCTGGTCTGCCAGAACCAATCGATCGACGACAGCGATGCCGAACTGGCGCGCGACCTGCGTGTGCTGGTGCGCGAGCGGCTGGTTGCGGGCGACAGCGACGAGGCGGTGCTGCAGTATGTCGTGGATCGCTACGGGGAGTATGTGCTGCTCAATCCCCGATTGGGCGGGCATACGCTCCTGCTGTGGATCGCGGCACCGGCGCTTCTTCTGGGTGGGCTGGCGGTGCTGTGGGCGATGGGGCGGCGGCGGGCGGTGGCCGAGCCCACGCTGAGCGCCGAAGAGAAATCAGTCCTGGACGAGTTGAAGTCCTAGCCGTCGGGACTGCTTCGTCGCACAGGCTGTGCCCCATTCGTGCCACCAACATTGCCAAGGTTTAATGTTGGCGCAACTTCTCAGAAAGGCGGCACGCTCCATATGTAGGCCACAAGCTGTTGAGGGCTTGCCTTAGGAGAATTACGCAACATGCGCTCGACCATTATGAAGCGTACCAGCCGCTGGCTTGGGGCCTCTGCCCTGGCGCTGCTGGTAGGTATCGGCGGTGTCTCCACCGCTTTCGTGCTGACCGGCCAGGCCGCGACCGCGCAGGTGCAGAACGCCGCCCAGATCACCGTGCCGCAGGCAGCCCAACCGCAGGCGGGCTTTGCCGACCTGGTGGAGGCGGTCAAGCCGGCCGTGGTTTCCATCCGTGTCGAAGCCGAGGAAAGCGCGGGCAATTTCCAGCGCCGCGGCGGCGAGTTCGAGTTCAACTTCCCCGATCTGCCCGAAGGCCATCCCTTCCAGGATTTCTTCGATCAGTTCGGTGACCAGTTCGGCGGGCCCGGCCAGGGTCCCGGTGGCCAGCGCGCGCCCCGCCAATACATGGCGGCCGGCTCCGGCTTCGTCATCTCGGCCGACGGCTACGTCGTGACCAACAACCACGTGGTTGCCGATGCCACCAAGGTCACTGTCGTGTTTGACGACGGCAGCGAGCAGGTGGCCGAAATCGTCGGCACCGACGAACGCACCGATCTTGCGGTGCTCAAGATCGAGGGCACGGACCTGCCCTTCGTGAACTTCGAGACCGAATCCAGCCGGGTGGGCGACTGGGTGGTTGCCGTGGGCAATCCCTTCGGCCTGGGCGGCACGGTGACGGTTGGCGTCATTTCCGGTTCCGGCCGCAATATCGGCGGATCGAACTATGGCGACTTCCTGCAGATCGACGCAGCCGTGAATACCGGCAATTCCGGTGGCCCCGCCTTCAATACCAAGGGTGAAGTCGTGGGCGTCAACACCGCCATCTATTCGCCCAATGGCGGCAATGTCGGCATTGCCTTCGCGATCCCGGCGGCGACCGTAAAGGGCATCGTCCAGCAGCTGATCGAGGATGGCTCGGTGACCCGCGGCTATCTGGGTGTCGGCATCCAGGACGTGACGCGCGACATCGCCAACGGCGTCGGCCTTGACAACGCCAAGGGCGCCATCGTCAGCAATATCGCCGAAGACGGCCCTGCCGGTCCTGCCGGCGTCCGCTCGGGCGATATCATCACCGCCGTGGATGGCGATCCCATCGACGACGCGCTCGACCTCAGCCGCACCATTGCCGGCAAATCCCCCGATAGCTCGGTGGAACTGACGATCTGGCGCGACGGTGCCGAGACCACCGTTTCGGTCACGCTGGGTACGCTCAACGAGGAAGCTGCGGCTCCGGGTGAACCGACCCCGCCGACCCCGCCGGCCGAAATCCCCAGCGAGACCAGTGTTGGCCTGACCCTGGTGCCCAATGCCGATGGTTCGGGTGGCCTGCTGGTGCAGGATGTCGATCCTGAATCGGCCGCCGCCGAGAAGGGTCTGGCCGTCGGCGACACCATCCTTGAGGTCGACAACAAGGCCGTCAACAGCCTCGCCGATTTCGAGGGCGCGATCGAGGGTGTCCAGTCCAAGGGCCTCAATACCGCCTTGGTCAAGGTCGAACGCGACGGCAATGCCCGCTTCATCGGCCTGCCGCTGAGCGAGTAAGATCCGAGGGCCCCGGGGGATTCGCCCCCGGGGCCTCCATCACAACCTTCCGGAGAGCGTCGCGGTGAAGATCCTGTTGATCGAGGATGATCGGGAAGCTGCGAGCTATCTCATCCAGGCGCTGGACGAGGCGGGTCATGTGAGCCATCACGCCACCGATGGCGAGACCGGATACGCCATGGCCTCGGGCATGGACTACGACGTTCTCATCGTCGACCGCATGCTGCCGCGCCGGGATGGCCTTTCCATCGTCGAGAGCCTGCGCGCCGAGGGCGACAACACCCCCGTACTGATCTTGTCCGCCCTGGGCGAGGTCGACGATCGGGTCACCGGCCTGCGGGCGGGCGGGGACGACTACCTCACCAAGCCCTATGCCTTCACCGAACTGCTGGCCCGCGTCGAGGTGCTTGCCCGCCGCTCCAGCCCGTCAGAGGCCGCCACCAGTTATGAAGTCGGCGGGTTGTCGCTGGACAGGCTCAGCCGCAAGGTGGAGCGCGACGGCGAGTCCATCCTGCTGCAGCCGCGCGAGTTCCGGCTGCTCGAATACCTGATGAAGAATGCCGGCAAGGTGGTGACACGCACGATGCTGCTCGAGAATGTGTGGGATTACCACTTCGATCCCCAGACCAACGTCATCGACGTGCATATGTCGCGCCTGCGCTCCAAGATCGACAAGGGGCATGCCTCTCCGCTGCTGCATACGGTGCGCGGCGCCGGCTACATGATCCGCGAGTAACGCGTGAACCGCTTCATCCAACTCTGGCGCACCTCGACGGTCAGGCTGACGGCGACGTTCATCCTGATCTTCGTCATTTTCTCGATCCTCCTGCTGGCCTTTATCGGCTGGCAGTCGAGCGTCTCGATCCAGCGCCAGCAGGCCGACGACATCGACCGCGAGGTCCGCGTGCTGCAACGCATAGACGCCAACCAGGGAATCCGGGCGCTGGCATTCGCGGTGGAGCGCATTTCGCGCAATCCCGGCCCCGGGGTCTACTTTCTCGGCGATGCTTCGGGCCAGTACCTGCTGGGCAACGTCTCTGACATTCCGGCGCATGTGCTGATCGAGCCCGGCATCTACAGCTTCGACTACGAGCGGGCCAATCCGCTGGCCGACGGAACGGAAGATGGCCCGGCGGCGAACAACTCGCGGGCCGGGTTCGCCGTCGTGCGCTCGGTGGTGCTCAACAACGGCATGCGGCTGGTTGTCGGCCGGGACGTGGTCGAGCGCCGGGGCTTCTCGGCGATCATCGTGCAGAGCTTCCTGATCGGCGTCCTGGGCATCATTGTCTTTTCAGTGGTGGCGGGCGGCGTGACGGCTCGACGGGTGCTCAAGCGCATCGACACGATCCGTGACACCTCGACCAAGATCATGTCGGGCAATCTCTCCGAACGCGTCCCCGTGACCAAGCGCAATGACGAGTTCGACGGGCTCGCCACCAATCTCAACGCCATGCTGGATCGCATCGAGCAGTTGCTGCAGGGGCTCAAGGAGGTAACCGACAATGTTGCCCACGACCTCAAGACGCCACTGACGCGCCTTCGCAACCAGGCCGAGTCCGCCCTGCGCGACGGCGCGACCGACGAGGCGCGGCAACTGGCCCTGGAGACGACGATTGCCGAGAGCGATCGCCTCATCCAGACCTTCAATGCCCTGCTGATGATCGCGCGCGCGGAAGCCGGGGCGCCATCGGGGGCGCTCGCGGATATCGATATCAGCGCGATCGTGGCCGACGTGGCCGAACTCTACGGGCCTGTCGCAGAGGACGAGGGCATTGTCGTCCAGACCGACATTGCCGAGGGTGTCCACCTGCACGCAAACCGCGAACTGATCGGCCAGGCCATGGTGAACCTGCTCGAGAATGCCGTGAAATACGCCAAACCTCAGGGCGACGGCGAAGGCCGCATCGCCGTGGGACTGCGCCGCCGGGGCGATCGCGTGCTGATCGAGGTGGCCGACAACGGGCCGGGCATACCGGAAGCAGACCGCCAGCGGGTGCTGGAGCGGTTCGTGCGGCTGGAAAAGAGCCGCTCCGAGCCCGGCTCCGGACTTGGCCTGTCGCTGGTGGATGCCGTGGCACGGCTGCATGGCGGCAGCTTCCGCATCGAGGACAATGCGCCGGGCGTACGCGCCGTCATCGACCTGCCGGTAACGTAGCGCAGGCACGCGACGCGGCGGCGCTGAACTGACTTGCGCGTGGCCCTGCTTGCCCGCCATCCCACCCCGCGCTATCCCTCGTCCATGGCCATCAAGCTCGCCCCGCTACCGCCCCTCGATACACCGCGCTTCGATGCCTGGCTGGAGCAGCTTGCTCCCGGCGACCGCGCGGCAATAGCCCCTGCAGCGCCGACCCTGGGGCCCTTGCTCGAGGCCGCGCCCTACCTGCTGGAACTGGCCGGCGCCAATGCCCAATGGCTGGCCGGCGCACTGGCAGATAGTGCCGATGGCGCCTTTGCCGACATCATCGATATCGTCGAGACACTGGGGCGCACGGCGGGCAGCGAGGACGCCCTGGCGCCGGTGCTGCGCATCGCCAAGGGGCGGACGGCACTGCTGGCTGCCCTGGCCGAAGCTGGCGGCGCCTGGACCACGGCGCAGTCGACGGCTGCCCTCTCCGACCTCGCCGATGCGGCGCTCGATGCGGCGTTGAACCTGCTGATGCGTCAGGCGGCCGAGAAGGGACAACTGGCCATTCCAGCATCGGAAGCGACAGCGGCCAATTCGGGCCTCGCCATCTTCGCGCTCGGCAAGCATGGCGGCCAGGAACTGAACTATTCCTCCGACATCGACATCGTGGCCTTTTTTGACCCCGACAGGGGCGTGCTGGCCAACCCCTTGGAAGCGACCAAGATCTATTCGCGCATGGTGCAGAAGCTGGTGGGGCTGATGGAGGACAGGCGCCAGCATGGCTATGTGTTCCGCACCGACCTCCGCCTCCGGCCAGATCCGGGCGCCACGCCTGTCGCCATTTCATTGGAGGCGGCACTCGCCTACTACGAGAGCCGCGGGCAGAACTGGGAGCGTGCCGCCTGGATCAAGGCGCGGACCTGCGCGGGCGACACCAAGGTGGGCGAGGCCTTTCTCAGGGAGCTGGCGCCCTATGTCTGGCGCAAGCACCTGGACTTCGCCACCATTGCCGATATCCAGGCGATGAAGCGGCAGATCAATATCGCCAAGCGGGTCGGCGACATCCGGGTGGAAGGGCACAACGTCAAGCTCGGGCGCGGCGGCATCCGCGAGATCGAGTTCTTCACCCAGACCCAGCAGTTGATCGCTGGCGGCCGCGACCGCGCCTTGCGCGTCAAGCCGACGGCGCACGCCCTGGCTGCGCTGGCCGACGCCAACTGGATCACCCCCAAGGCCGCGACCGAGCTGACGCAGACCTACTGGTATTTGCGTGCCATCGAGAACCGCCTGCAGATGCTGCGCGACGAGCAGACCCATGTCATGCCCGCCACGCCCGAGGAGGTCGCCGTGATCGCGCGGCTCATGGGCGAGCCGGATCTGATGCTGTTCGAGGCTACCTACCGGGCGGCGCTGGAACGCGTCGTGGGTTATTACTCCGAGCTTTTCACCGAAGGCGAAAGCCTGGGCGCGGACGAAGGCAACCTGGTCTTTACGGGCAGCGACGACGACCCCGGAACGCTCGAAACGCTGACGGCCATGGGCTTTCGCGATCCGTCCAAGGCCATCGAGACGGTACGCAAGTGGCACTATGGCGGCTATGCCGCAACCCGCACCGCCGCCGCGCGAGCTCACCTGACCGAATTGCTGCCGGCCCTGCTGGTGACCCTGGGCAATGCCGGCAATGCCGACGAGGCGCTGGCCAAGTTCGACAATTTCCTGTCCCGGCTGCCGGCGGGCGTGCAGCTTTTCGCGCTGCTGCGCAGCCATGCCAACCTGCGCACGCTGCTGGTGCAGCTCATGGCTTCGGCACCACGCATGGCCGAGGCGGTGATCCACCGCGCCCATGTCATGGATGGGTTGATCGACCCCGCCTTTGCCAATGATGTTACCCATCGCGACGTGCTGATCGCCAAGGTCGACGCCTTCCTCGCCGAAGCGCGATCGTACGAGGAGATCATCGACCGCGCCCGCATCATCGGCCAGGAGCAGAAGTTTCTTGTCGCGGCCGGCCTTCTGTCCGGCACCGTGAGTGCCACGGGGGCAGGGGAGCAGTTCACCGCGCTGGCCGAAACCCTCCTCAACCGGTTGTTCGGCAGCGTCAAGGCGGAGTTCGAGCGGCGGCACGGCACCATAGCCGGCGGCCGGGTGGGACTGCTGGCCTTCGGCAAGATGGCCAGCCGCGAGATGACGGCCACGTCCGACCTCGATTTCATCCTGCTCTACGACGCGCCGGACACGGAGTCCGACGGCGAAAAGCCGCTCAGCACAGCCCATTACTACGCCCGCCTCACGCAGCGGCTGGTCGCGGCCGTCTCGTCACCCACGGCCGAGGGGGTTCTCTACGAGGCCGATATGCGCCTGCGCCCTTCCGGCAATGCCGGTCCCTTGGCGACAAGCCTGGCCGGGTTCCGCGCCTATCACCGGGACAATGCCTGGACCTGGGAACATCTGGCGCTGAGCCGTGCTCGCGTCGTATCCGGCGACGAACCCTTCCGCTCGGCCATCGATGCCGAGATCGCCGAAGTGATGCGCCGCCCGCGCGATGTCGGCAAGACCATCGACGATGTCGTGTCGATGCGGGCCCTGATGGCCAAGGAACGCCCGCCGCGCCACCCTTTCGATCTCAAGCTCGCCGATGGTGGACTGGTCGATCTCGAATTCATCGCGCAGTCGGCGCAACTGGTGGCCGGGGCGGCGATCGGGCTGCCGCAGGCATCAGTCGCCCGCGTCCTGCACCGGCTGGGTGAGACCGGGCTGGTGCCCAATGGC
>CAMLOA010000020.1 GCA_946481445.1 uncultured Devosia sp.
ACGCGGCGGCGATTGCCCGCCTGGTCCTCGGTCATGCAATAGGCGCCGCTGGTGCAGATATCCTTGTCCGGCACCACGCTGCCGCCCAGGCCCTCGCACTCGGCCTCGGTGAGCGGGATGCCGGTGGGAGGCGCCAGCCCGCCCGGATTGACGTGGATGGTGATGCCCGGCCCCGGCTTGGAAATCGGCACTTTGGGCGCCGCCGATACGCTGGCCACCAGCGTGACCGAAACGGCGACAACCACCAGCAGTTCGAACCCGATGCGCATATCGTCCTCCCGGCCGGCGCGTCCGGCCCGACAATAGCCATGCGATCGTCCCCGGCAGCGGCCAGGTGGCGGTCCAATGAGACTATTGTGCGCCTCGGCGCGGGTGGAAACAAGCGGCGCCGATCGGGTGTACGATGCGCCCGAAGGGGCTCGCGGGCGGCCAGCCAGCTAGCTCGAACGGCGCTTGTGGTGCTCGCCTTCCTGATGCGCGCCACGCTTGATGCTGCGGTCGCCATGGGAGATTTCATATTCTCCCGCCGGCTGCTCCATGTCCTCGCGCGCTTCGCTGAGCGATTTCTGGTGCGGGTCGACCTCGGCGCCACGGGTCTTCTCGCGGCCCTCGATAATGGCCTTCTGCTGCTCCCGCGTCCGCCGCCCCTGGCCGGCCTTCTCGGCACCGCGGGTCTCGTGATTGCTCTGCTGCATGGCATCCTCCTATTGGCTTGCCAATCCAGATCAACGGCTGGAAGGCGGCCGGGTTGCCCGAAGTGATCGCCCGGCTCACGCCTTGAGCAGTGCCGCCGTCCTTTCGTCCTCATGCCCATCATGGAAGGCGCTGAGAGCGGCGCGGAACAGGCGCTTGTCGGGCATGGCGCGGGCAAAGAGCGTCATGGAGGAAATGAACTTGAGATCGTCGGGCGAGCCGAAAATGCTCAAGAGGCTGCGCGGCGCCACCCCGCCCGGCGCATGCAGCAGAACCGCCTCGGTGCATTCGGTGAGCCTTGCGCCCAGGATCGGGTGATCGGCAAAGGCCGTGGCCTCATCGAGGTCATGCAGGGCATAAGTCCGGGCCATCTCGCTGTGCCCCAGCCCGGCCAACTGGGGAAAGATGAACCACATCCAGTGCGTCTGTTTCCGCCCGGCGCGCAATTCATGCAGCGCCGTGGGATAGATGCGGTCCTGAGCGGCAAGGAATTTGGCGATCATGGCGCCGTGAGCCTGGGTCATGGCGGGTCCTCCCCTCGTGCCTTGCGGTCATCCTAGCCCCAAACCCGTGTTCGCCCAACCGGGCCGGCTCAACCGGGCCGGCGCGTCAGCATCCAGTTGAAATCGAGCGTCCCCAGATGGCCCCAGAGCCGCAGCCACATCGGCATCATCATTTCCTGGGCGCGGGCACTTTCGATGGGCCCCAGATCGATGATCTCCTTCCAGCCGAAACTGGCCAGCATGTCGCGCGCAGCCTGCTTGGCAGCCGCATCATTGCCGGAGAGGAAAATGACATGCGCGCCGGGCAGCCGCGCCGGATCGACCATCACCTTGGCATTGACGGTGCACAGCGTCTTGACCACACGCGCATCGGGGAAGGCGCGCTGAATCGTCTCGCCCAGGCTGTCGGTGTTGACCAGCGAGAGCACCGGCGGCTTCTGCGAGAAATCGAGCGCATTGGCAATGTCGATCAACACCTTGCCGGCCAGGTTCGCCGCCCCGGCCTGGCCCAGCGCGTCCAGCGCATGTGCGCCGCTCGTGGCATGGATGACGATCTCGCCGAAGGCAGCAGCGCCGGCAAAATCCATGGCCTGCCCGCCTGTCTCGGCGGCAAATGCCTGGGCCTTCTCATTGCTCGCCTCGCGCGCGCCCATGGCCACCTCGTGACCCAGCTCCCGCAGCCGCCGCGCCAGCGCCTGCCCAACCATTCCCGTGCCCAGAACACCAAAGCGCATGCTCGTTTCCCTCCGCTGCTATGCGGCCAATGTGGGGGTGTGGCGATGGGGTGGCAAGGGTGCGTGCTCGCTGACGCCCATTGGCAGGGGCCGGTGCTATCCCCTCTCGCATGGACAAGGAGAGCCGCCATGACGCCGGGCGGATCAGGCCCGCCGGATCGTGCCGGTGAGGCTGGTCGACGCTGCCAGCGTATTGGAAATGGTGCCGTATTTGCGCACATTGGTGTGCAGCAGGTCCAGGCGCCTTTCGGGCTCGGGACTGTCCACGATCAATTCATAGGTAATGGCGGTGATTTTCGGAGGGCTGTCCTGCCGCTCGGCCTCGATCCGCACTTCCACGCCGGAAAACTCAAAGCCCAGCATCGGCGCGGCGCGCTCGACCCCCTTGATCATGCAGGCGGCAAGGGCCGATAGTAGCAGTTCCACCGGGTTGAGCGCATCGTCCCGCCCCTCCAGCGACGTATCGAGGCTCACCTGCGCATCCCGTGCCGCGCTGATGCTGCCATGTGCGTCGATCCGTCGGGCGGAAATGGCATAGTGCAGCATGATGTTGGCTCCCCAAGGTGTGGCCGTACTCTAGCGTGGGCCGGATGATCGGGCTTGATCGAGCGCAAGCGGATGTGTCGCGGCCGCCCCCTCCAGCACGCCCCGCTCCCGCCCCATCCACGCCGCGCTCCGGGACCGCCAGGCCATGGCCCACAATGCCTCGACCGGCCCGGCGCTGTCCGGCGTGAGCCCGGCCTCCCGAGCCTCGTTGGCCGCATCGGCGATGGCGAGCGTGATCATCGTGTCCACCAGCTTGCCGCGTTCCGCGCGGGGCAGGCCATAGCCGTCGAGAATGGCGTGGAGATGCCGAGCGCGGACCTCCGCTGGCGCGAGGCCGAGGCGATCCATCAGGTCGACGTCGAAGAGGTGGGCGTTGAGCCAGCAGAGCTGGGCCAGTTCCACCAGGGGATCGACCGGGCCGGCCTGTTCCCAGTCGATAAAGGCTGTGGGCAGGCCGTCTCGCGCGAGGATATTCCAGTCGCCCAGGTCGCAATGGCCGATGATGCGGGGGCCGTCGCCCAGGCTGCGGCCGAACCAGTCGCGCCAGATGGCGCCCTCGGGCGGCGTGAAGGCGCGGCTGATGCGGTGGAAATCGGCCAGCATGCGGCCCAGGGCGAAATGGGCGTCCTCCGGCCAGGGGCCGGGATGGGGCGAAGCGCCGGGCAGGTAGCTCAGCGTTTCGCGGCCCGCATCGTCAAAACCGGTGCCGACGACGCGCGGGGCGCCGGCAAAGCCCTCGGCCTCGAGGTGGCGCAGGAAAGCGTGGACGGCAGGCGCCCAGGGGCCGGTCTGGCGGTGGACGACATCGCCGATGCGGGAGACGGCGGTGCGGCCGCCACCGGCGAGGATTTGTTCGTCGGACATGCTCTCTGTTCCCTGCGTGCTGCCCCACCCCACCCTCAATCCCTCCCCATCGAGGGGAGGGAGGCCCAGGCTGCGAGCGCATGGTTCCATCGTCTCCCTCCTCCTTGTGGGGAGGGATCAAGGGTGGGGGTAGTTTAGCCGCGAAATCGGAGCCAAGCGTCACCCCTCCCGACCTCCCCCATCAAGGGGGAGGTGCCGATCGAGACTGCGGGCCCTTAATGCGCCTCGTCCCAGTTCCTGGCCGCATGCGCATCCACCTGGATCGGCACGGTTAGCCGGACTGCCGGTTCTGCCGCTGACTCCATCACCTTCTTGATCACCGGGATGGCCTGGTCCTCGGTCCCTTCCGGCACCTCGAAGATCAGTTCGTCATGCACCTGCAGCAGCATGTCGGCTTCCACCCCGGCGCGCTTGAGTTCGGGCTCCATGCGGATCATGGCGCGGCGGATGATGTCGGCGGCCGAGCCCTGGATGGGGGCGTTGATGCTGGCGCGTTCGACGAAGCTGCGTTCGGCGGCGTGGCTGGAATTGGCGTTGGGGAAATTGATCTTGCGGCCGAAAATGGTGGTGACATAGCCGTCGGCTTTCACGCGGCGGCGCTGGGCGTCCATATAGTCCTTGATGCCGGGGAAGCGCTCGAAATAGGTCTTGATATAGTCCCCGGCCACTGATCGTTCGATGCCGAGCTGGTTGGCAAGGCCAAAGGCGGAAATGCCGTAGATGATGCCGAAATTGATGGCCTTGGCGCGGCGGCGCACGTCGCTTGGCATGCCCTCGACCGGCACGCCGAACATTTCCGATGCCGTCATGGCGTGAATGTCGAGGCCTTCCTCGAAGGCATCCTTGAGCGCCTGGATATCGGCGATATGGGCGAGGACGCGCAGCTCGATCTGCGAATAGTCGGCGCTGATCAGCATCTTGCCGGGGGCGGCGACGAAGGCGGTGCGGATTTTTCGTCCGTCTTCGGTGCGGACGGGGATGTTCTGCAGGTTGGGATCGTTCGACGAGAGGCGCCCGGTCAGGACCGAATGCTGGCTATAGGTGGTGTGAACGCGCCCGGTGCGCGCATTCATGTATTCGGGCAGGGCATTGGTATAGGTGCCCATCAGCTTGGTGAGCTGGCGCCAGTCGACAATGGTGCGGGCCAGGGGAATACCCTTGAGGGCCAGGTCTTCGAGCACGTCGGCGCCGGTGGACCAGGCGCCGGTCTTGGTCTTGGTGCCGCCTTCGAGCCCCATGCGGTCGAACAGGATCTCGCCCAGCTGCTTGGGCGAACCGAGGTTGAAGTTGGAGCCGGCCAACTCGTAGGCATGGGCTTCGAGCGCGGCGGCGCGCTGGGCGAAATCGCCCGACAGGCGGGCCAGGATCTGCCGGTCGACGGAAATGCCGCGGCCCTCCATGCGGGCGAGCACGGGCGCCAGCGGGCGCTCGAGGGTCTCGTAGACCGTGGTCATGCCTTCGGCGGCCAGGCGCGGCTTGAGGATGTGCCACAGGCGCAGCGTCATGTCGCTGTCCTCGGCGGCATAGCGGGCGGCGGCTTCTATATGGACCTGGGCGAAGGTCTTCTGCCCCTTGCCCGTGCCGATCAGGTCCTTGATCGACTGGCCGGGCACGCCCAGCCAGTGATCGGCCAGTTCGCTCATGGTGTTGAACTGCGGCCCGTCGAGGGAATAGCTCAGCAGCAGCGTATCGTCATAGCTGTTGACGGCGACATCGTAGCGGGCGAGCAGGCCCAGATCGTATTTGGCATTGTGGAAGATCTTGAGGATCGAGCGATCGGCAAAGAGCGGGCGGACCATGTCGAGGGCCTGCCGCGTGTCCATCTGGCCCTCGGCCCGGCCGCCGCCGAATATGTCGCCCTCGCCGCTGGTGTGGCCGAGCGGCAGATAGGCGCCATTGCCGGGCGCGGTGGAAAAGCTGAGGCCGACCAGATCGGCGGTCTGGTTGTCGAGCCCGGTGCTCTCGGCATCTGTGGCGACATGGCCGACGCGATAGGCCGCATCGATCCAGCGCTGCAGATGGGCGGCATCACGGATGATCTCGTAGGCGTCCGGATTCCAGGCAATGGCCTTGGTGGCCTCGTGCATGGCCGCCGCATGCAGCACGACCGGTGAACCGGCGCGTCCTTCCGCCTCCTGCCGGGCGGCGCGGGCTTCGGCGCGCGCGGCATTGTCGAACCCAACCGGCGAGGCCGGCACGGCGGCAATGGCCGGATCGGGTTCCCATGCATCGGGGTCGGCACCCAACAGGCCGGCCAGCCGCTTGGTGATCGAGGCGAATTCGAGCGCCTTGAGGAAGGGAAAGAGCTTGCCCGGCTCCACCGGCTGGCGAGCGAGCGCCGACAGCTCAAGCTCGACCGGCACGTCCTGGGCCAGCGTCACCAGCTGCTTGGAGATGCGGGCCAGTTCGGCATTGGCGATGAGCTTCTCGCGGCGGGCATTCTGCTTGATCTCGCCGGCGCGGGCGAGCAGGGTTTCAAGGTCGCCATAGGTATTGATGAGTTCGGCGGCCGTCTTGACGCCGATGCCGGGCACGCCGGGCACGTTGTCGACGCTGTCGCCGCACAGGGCCTGCACGTCGATGACCTTGTCGGGAGAGACGCCGAACTTGTTGAACACTTCCTCGACGCCGATCCAGCGCAGGGGCGGCTGGCCCGGGCGTGGGATGGTGTCGAGCAGGCGAATCGATCCATCGGGCTCGACCAGCTGCATCAGATCCTTGTCGGAGGAGACAATAGTCACCTTGCCGCCGGCGGCCCTGGCCTGGCAGGCATAGGTGGCAATGATGTCGTCGGCCTCCCAGCCCTCCTGCTCGATGCAGGCGATGTTGAAGGCCCGCGTGGCCGAGCGGGTGAGCGGGAACTGCGGCACCAGCTCGGCCGGGGCCGGCGGGCGATGCGCCTTGTATTCGGTATAGATGTCGTCGCGGAAGGTCTTGGCCGAGTGATCGAAGATCACGGCCATGTGCGTGGGCTCGTCTTCGCCCTTGAGATCCTCCATCAGCTTCCAGAGCATGTTGGTGAAACCCTGCACGCAGCCCACGGGCAGCCCGTCGGACTTGCGGTTGAGGGGGGGCAGGGCATGGAAGGCGCGGAAAATATAGCCCGAGCCATCGACGAGCAGCAGATGCATGAAACCGATTCCGTCGTGAACGCGCCGGGACTTTAGGGCAGTTGGCGGCAGGGCAAAAGGGCGGTCCAGCCGGTTTTGCCCCATCCGCTTCGGCCCGCGCCACACTTGAACCATGTTTGATTGCTAGGGGTATAGTCCTCCCGCGCCGGAGCCGTTAGGCTTGGTGCAAGGCTCATTTGCTGTTCAGAGCAGGTCAGTCGGACGATCCGATCCCGTGCAGGTGGCGAAAGCGGCGCGCCTGAGGGCCACGACCTTTTCCGTTACAAATCAGAGGTCCGTTATATGGACACCCCCAGCCTTGCCCCCACCATCCTGATCGTGGACGACGACGCCCTCATCAATATCGGCACGGTCGATATGGTGCAGGAACTCGGCTATCGCGCACTGGAAGCCTATTCCGGCCCGGAAGCGTTGAGCATCCTGGCCAATGACAATTCGATCGGCCTCATCATCACCGACTATGCCATGCCCGGGATGACTGGCGTGGAACTGGCCGGCCAGGCGCGCCTGATGCGGCCCGATCTGCAGGTCGTGCTGGCCACCGGCTATGGCGAACTGCCCAATGGCGAGATGTGCGACCTGCCGCGTCTGCCCAAGCCATTTCAGCAGACCGAACTCGATTCGCTGCTGCAATCGCTGTTGACCCCGGTCTGAGCACCACAGATTTTATTTGCCGGAACCTCTGACGCTGCCTAGGATTTTGCCTTCAGACCTGCGGATCAGCCCTTCGGCCCCGAGCGTGGCTGGGCGGAGGAAAGCGTGTTCGGGAGTGTTGGCGTAGACGGCATCGATCTGGCGGCCCTGTTCAATGCCGCGCCCAATCCCTACGTCATCCTCGACCGGGACCTGGTCATCGTGGGCTGCAACGCGGCCTACCTGGCGGTAACCGGCCGCCGGCGCGAGCAGATCGTCGGACGCAACATTTTCGAGGCCTTTCCCTCCGATCCAGCCTCGGTGGGTGGACGCATGCTGCGCGCCTCGCTCAACAAAGTGCTGCTGGAGAACCGCGCCGATGAACTGGCGCTGATCCCCTACGACACCAGCCAGCCCGGCGAAGCCCCGGCCATGCGCTACTGGAGCGCCACGCACACGCCGGTGCGCGACGCCGATGGCGCGCTCCGATACATCCTGCAGCACACCACGGATGTGACCGACATCGAGCGGTTGCGCCAGCATGCGGCGGGGCGGCAGAACGAGGCCGCCATTCTCGACCGGGCCATGGCCGTGCAGGCGGAGAACCTGGCTCTCTCCGCCGAGACCGGTGAATTGCGCCGCCTGTTCCAGCAAACGCCCAGCTTCATGGCCGTGCTCAGCGGGCCGCAGCATGTCTTCACCCTGGTCAATGACGCCTATGGGCGGCTGATCGGACCCGGCCGCGACGTGCTGGGCAAGCCGCTGGCCCAGGCCATGCCCGAAGTGGTGGACCAGGGCTTCGTGGCCCTGCTCGATCGCGTCTGGCAGACTGGTGAACCCTTTATCGGCCGCGGCGTGCCGGTCGTGCTGCAGCAGGAAGAGGGCGCCCCGCCCGAGCAGACCTTCCTCGACTTCATCTACCAGCCCATCCGCGACGCCGACGGCGCGGTCGCCGGCATCTTCGTGCAGGGTCATGACATAACCGAGCAGAAGCGCGCCGAGCAGGAAGTGCTGCAGCAGCGGGAAATCCTGCGCATGGCGCAGGAAGCAGGCGGGGTCGGCACATTCGTGTGGGACCTGGACAGCGGCCTTTTGACCGGCTCGGTCACGTTCAACCAGCTCTACGGGTTTCCGCCCGATGCCACGCCGCGCCCGGCCCTGGACTATGCCGGCAGGGTGCATCCGGACGATCGCGGCCGGCTCGCGACCTCCGCGCTGGGCCTCGAGCAAGGCATCCGCCGCACCGAGTATCGCGTGGTCACCCCGGCCGGGACCCGCTGGATCGAGCGGCAGGGGTCGGTGATGTATGATGGGGAAGGGCGCCCGCGCCAGGTGGTGGGTGCCAGCTTCGACATTACCGACCGCAAGGAGCGGGAGGTCCAGACCCAGCTGCTCGCCCAGGAGTCGGCGCACCGGATCAAGAACCTGCTGGCCATGGTACAGGCCATCGTCTCCCAGTCATTGCGCAAGGCGGACACCATCCATGCCGCCCGTGCGGCTATCGACGAGCGCCTGCTGGCCCTGGCGCAGGCCCAGGACGTGCTGACGCAGGCGCCCCATGACGCGGCCGGGCTGCGCGACATTGTCATCACCGCCATTCGCATGCATAGCGAGAGCCAGCAGCGGTTCAGCGTGGAAGGCCCCAATGTGCCGCTCGATGGCAAGACGGCGCTCGGCGTGGCGCTGATGGTGCATGAACTGGGCACCAATGCCGTCAAATATGGCGCGCTGAGCGTTCCGGAGGGCCGCGTCGCCATCACCTGGTCGGCGAAGGCCGACGGCAGCATCGACTGGGTCTGGCAGGAAAGCGGCGGGCCCGAGGTCAAGCCGCCACAGGCGCCCGGCTTCGGGTCCCGGCTGATCCAACGCGGCCTCGCCACCCGCCCGGGCAGCGAAGTGACCATCGACTACGCGCCGTCCGGAGCGATCTGCCGGGCCCGCTTCGGAGGGGCCGCGGCGCCGGAGCGATCAGCGTAGGCCGGCCTTTTCCAGCAGGCCTTCGCGCTTGGCGTCGTAATAGTAGCCGCGCGCATAGTAGCGCACCGACAGGTCGTGGTTGCCATAGGCGGTGACATAGGCGCCGGCCAGGTAGCGCACCGCATAGCGCAGGTTGGTCTCCGGATCGAGCAGCCCCGAGGGCGAGCCGCGATAGCCCATGCCGGTCGCCGTGGCGTGGCTGATCTGCATCAGGCCGTAATAGGGGCCGTTCCTGGCGGCCGGATTGTAGTTGCTTTCGCGCACGATGACGCGGCGCACCAGGGATTCGGGCACGCCATACTGCTGGGAATAATGGGCGATGAGCCCATCGAGCGATCCCCCGCTATAGGCCATGGCCGACGGTGCATTGGGCACGGCCGAAGCCTTGGGCACATAGCCGGCCGGCGTGGCCTGCGGCTGGGCAAAGCTGGCCAGGGCCGCCGTGGCCGGGCCGGGCGCGGGGCGGAAGCCGCTGACCGAGCAGCCTGATACGAGCAGGGCGACGGCGATCGCCCCACCCGCCATCCTCAATACACTGCCCTTGCTGGAAGCCACTGCCATGCGTCGATCCTAGCCGATTGTCGGATGTGGCGCGATAGGCGCCAATCGGGGCAAGTTGATGGCATTTTGGCGGCATCGCCTGTGGGTGCCGGTAAATTGGCGTTGCCAGCCGCCCGGGCTCGGCTAACAATCGATCCGAAGGGGGCCGGAGGGCAGGGCCCAGGGGGACAATTCGGATGAGCAAGCGCCATTCCATGCGCGCGCGGCTGCAATATGCGTTCGACACATCGATGTCGGCCGGGCCGATCGCCCTGATCGGCTGGCTGGCCCTGCTGTCGCTCGTGGTGATCATCGTGGCGGGCGGGGTCATTGCCCTTCTGGGCGTGGCGCCGGAGGGCGGGGAGGGACTCGGTTTCCTTGAGGCCATGTGGGCCTCGCTCATGCGCACACTGGACGCCGGGACCATGGGCGGAGACACCGGCTGGGGCTTTCGCGCCATCATGCTGGCGGTGACGATAGGCGGCATCTTCATCGTCTCGACGCTGATCGGCGTGCTGTCCTCGGGCATCGAGGGCAAGCTGGACGAATTGCGCAAGGGCCGCAGCCAGGTGCTGGAGGACGATCACACCATCATCCTCAACTGGAGCGCGTCCATCTTCGACGTGATCAGCGAACTGGTGGTGGCCAATGCCAGCCGGCGCCGGCCCCGCATCGTGATCATGGCCGATCGCGACAAGGTGGAAATGGAAGACGAGATCACCGCCAAAGTGCCCCGGCTGGGCAACACACGCGTCATCTGCCGCAGCGGCGACCCCACCGACCTTTACGACCTGTCCCTCGTTTCGCCGCAGGTGGCGCGCTCCATCATCGTGCTCTCGCCAGGGGACACCGAGGCGCACGATGCCGACAGCCAGGTGATCAAGACCATACTGGCGCTGGTCAACGACCCCAACCGCCGCCCCCAGCCCTACCGCATCGCCGCCGAAATCCGTGACGCCGCCAATGCCGAGACCGCGCGGGTGGTTGGCGGGCGCGAGGCCCAGCTGGTGCTCGCCGACGACCTCATCGCGCGCATCGTGGTGCATTCCTCGCGCCAGTCGGGCCTGTCGGCGGTCTATGCCGAACTGCTCGATTTCGACGGCTGCGAAATCTATACGGTCGACCAGCCCGCCCTGGTCGGCAAGACATTCGGTGCCGCGCTGCTGAGCTACGAGACCTCCACCCTCATCGGCTTCGCCCTGCCCGACGGGCATGTGACGCTCAACCCGCCCATGGCCACCCCGATCACCGAGGGCGCCAAGGCCATCCTGATTGCCGAGGACGACGCCGCCATCCGCATCATGAGTGGCGTGCCGGCCATCGATGAAAGCGCCATCCGCGCGCCGCGCTACCGCGAGCCCGAGCCCGAGCGCGTCCTGATCCTGGGCTGGAACCGGCGCGGGCCCATCATCGCCTATGAACTGTCGCGCTATGTCGAGCCCGGCTCGCACCTGACCATCGCTGCCGACACGCCCGACCTCGATGCGGTGATCCCCGCCCTCGAAGTGGCCACGCCCAACCTGGCGGTCGAATATGGCCGCATCGACATTACCAGCCGGCGGGCGCTCGAGGAGCTCGATATCCCCAGCTACCATCACGTGCTGGTGCTGGGCTATTCGGACCTGCTGGCGCCACAGCCCACCGACACCCGCACGCTGGTGGCGCTGCTGCACCTGCGCAAGATCGCCGATGCGGCGGGCGTGCACATCAACGTGGTCTCCGAAATGGTGGATGTGCGCAACCGCGAACTGGCCGAGGTGACGCGGGCCGACGATTTCGTGGTCAGCAACAAGCTGGTCAGCCTGACGCTGGCCCAGGCCTCCGAGAATGAAAGCCTTGCCGCCATCTTCGACGATCTGCTCGACGAGGAAGGCTCTGAGATCTACATGCGGCCCGCCGAGGACTATGTGGCCCTGGGCAGTCCGGTCACCTTCTTCACCGTTGCCACCGCAGCCGCGGCCCGGGGCGAGGTGGCGCTGGGCTATCACCGCCCGCGGCCAGGCGCCAGGGCAAACGGCATCGTGGTCAACCCGTCCAAATCCGTCGCCATCGACTTCCAGCCGGGCGACCGCCTGATCGTTCTCGCCCGCGACTGAAGCCTGCGATCGGGAGCATGCGGCGGGTTCAGGCCGGTTTGTAGCGGCGGCCAAAGAGGGCGGGACCAAAGACCGAAGGGCATTGGCGCAGGCAGCGGCCTCGAAGAACGGGCCGTGGCACTGGCCATGGCAGGAGGATCGCGGACGGCGCGATGGGACAGTCCCCGATCGAAGGCCGGGCAGAGGGATGGGTCCGGTCCTGATTGATGGCCGGGCGATCGGACAGGTCTCAGGCCTGATTAAGGGTCAGGCAAGGGGGCGGTTGAGGGTCGGGGAAGGGAGGGCCCGGGCTTGGCCATCAACCCCGGCAAGCCAATGGCGGACCCAGCCAGCCGGAGATGCACCGTCCCGTGCAAATGCACAAAAGCCCGGTTGCGCGGATCACCCGCTTTGGCTAGGTTGCGCCCTGTTCAGCCGGGGCCCGCCCCGCGCAACGGATGCACCCGTAGCTCAGCTGGATAGAGCGCTGCCCTCCGAAGGCAGAGGTCGTGAG
>CAMLOA010000021.1 GCA_946481445.1 uncultured Devosia sp.
GGAAAGGCGATGTTTTCGGCCACGCTCATATTGGGATAGAGCGCATAGCTCTGGAACACCATGGACACGTCGCGGTCCACCGGCGCCTCGTCGGATATGTCGGTGCCCTCGAGCAGGATTTGCCCGCTTTCCTTGTCCTCGAGCCCGGCAATAGTGCGCAGCAGGGTGGATTTCCCGCAGCCCGAAGGGCCCACGAACACCACGAACTCGTTGTCGGCGATTTCGAGGTTGATGCCGTGCAGCACCCGCGTCTTGCCATAGGCCTTGTTGAGATTGCGGATCGAGATGGACGCCATGGGACTACTCCTTGACCCCGCCCTGCGTCAGGCCGGCGATGAACTGGCGCGAGGCCAAAAGGAAAGCGATGATGGTGGGGACGAGCATGATCAGGATGCCCGCGAACATCAGGTGCCACTGCACGTCGTATTGCAGCCTGAACTGGGATATCCCCAGCGTGATGGGATAGTTGCTCTCCGACTGCAGGAAGATCAGCGGCAGGAAATATTCGTTCCAGCTCGAGACGAAGGTCAGCAGCGCCACCGTCGCCAGCGCCGGCTTGATCAGCGGCAGCACGACCTTCCAGTAGATCTGGAACGGCAAGGCCCCGTCCATCCTGGCCGCCTCCTCCAGTTCGGCCGGAACCGAGCGCAGGAAGGCGGTGAGGATGAACACGGCGACCGGCATCATCGACGCCGCCTGTACGAAGATCACGCCCCAGAGGCTATCGAGCAGGCCAAGCGACTTGACGATCACAAAGAGCGGCGCCAGCGTCAGCCGGATGGGGATCACCACGCCGAGCATGAAGCCGGCAAAGACCAGCGTCGAGCCCCGGAACGGCATGCGCACGAGCACGAAGGCGGTCGTAGAGGCGCAGAAGGTGACGATCAGCACACAGGCGCCCGAAATGATTGCCGAGTTGAGGAAATACTGGGCGAAATTGGCGCCAACCCAGGCCTCCCAATAATTGCTCCAGCTCCACTCCGAAGGGAGCGCGAAAGGCGCGCGATAGACTTCACCCAGGCTCGGCTTGAGCGAATTGATCACAGCGATGCCGATGGGAAACACCACCACGCAGGCATAGGCGACCAGGATGAACTGGACGACGAGCTGCTCGAGCCGGCTGAGCTTGAAGAGGCGGTCCATGCCCTCAATCCTTCCGCATGTTGCGCAGCGCCAGGAACAGCGCCGCGGGAAGGATGATGAGCGCCGTCACCAGCCCGATCGCCGCCGACATGCCGAAATTGACATTGGTGGAGGTCGCCGACCCTCCGAATGCCGAGCGGAACAGGAACGTGCCCATGATGTCGGTGCGCCCGTTCGGGCCACCCTCGGGTCCCATCAGCAGCAGCGTGTAGTCGGCATTGTTGAACACGTCGACCATCACGATGACGGTGATGAGTACGAAGGCCGGCGCCAGCACCGGCAGCACCACGGCCTTGAGCGCCTGCCAGCGGCTGGCGCCATCGAGCATGGCCGCTTCGAGCAGGTGCACCCGCACGCCGACAATGGCCGACAGGATCAGGATGATGGCAAAGCTCATGCGGTGCCAGGAATAGAATACGGCCAGCGTCGGGAGCGCCAGGTTCGGCTCGCCCAGGAAGCCGATGGCATTCTCGGTCAGGCCCGAGCCGACCAGCAGCTGGTTGATCGGCCCGCGCGTCTGCACCAGCAGCTGCATGAGGAAAGCGACTGCCGCCCCCGCCAGTGGATAGGGCAGGAAAAAGATCGTGCGATAGTGGTTGCGCCCCCAGGTCCCGAAGCTGAGCAGCAGCGCAATCCCCGTCCCCAGGATCAGCATCGCGCCGATGATGATGGCGAAGAAGACGATGTTGTTGAGAAAGGCATTGATCAGCTGGTCGCGGAAATACGGGTTCCCGAACAGGATCTGGAAGTTCTCCAGCCCCACCCAGTGAGCCGGCCCGATGCCCGGCCACCTGACCAGAGCCAGCACCAGAAGCCCCAGCAGCGGCAGGAAGTTGAATATGCCATAGAGCAGCACGCCCGGCGCCAGGAGGGCGATGCGCTGCAGGTTGGCTTTCTGGTTGTACTTCATCGCCATGCTGTTCGCCCAGACTTGGAAGTTCACCCCACGCGCAATGTCATTCCGGCGAAGGCCGGAATCCATGTCCGTGGCTCACCGCGACATCCAGCGCCGGGACGGCTCATCGCATGGATCCCGGCCTTCGCCGGGATGACACCGCGCAACGAACGAATTGGGTTGGGGCGCAAGGACCATTCCCCGCGCCCCGGGAGAGAAGCGTTACGGGCAGTTGGCCGCGCCGGCATAGTTCCAGGAATTGAGGCCGTCCTGGATCTTGCGGGCGAGGTCTGCCGGAGTGATCGAACCCGAAAGCAGGCTCTGGTAGCCGTCGGCGACCAGCGTGCCATAGCTGGGTTCACCCGAATTCAGCGCATAGGCGAAGAATGGCGTCTGGCTCGAAGAATTGGTCGCGATCAGGTTAGCCACCTCGGCCAGGGTCGGATTCTCGACCGCATATTCCCCGCCATAGGCCGGCAGTTCACCGACATGCTCGACGAAGAGTTCGGCAAACTCCTTGGTCGCGGTGAATTCGAGCACCTTCTGCGCGATATCGGCCTTGGAGGAGTTGGCATTGACCTGGTAGGTGCCGTCGCCAAAGGCATAGACCTTGCCATTCTGACCCGGGATCGGGAAGAAGCCCATCTGCAGGTCCGGATCGATCTCGTACATCGGCGAGGTCGGGCCGGTCGACCAGGCACCGTCCAGCATCATGGCCGCTTCGCCCAGGGCCAGCGAGGTGCGCATGGCACCATAGTCGTCGGCCATGGCCGAGGCATTCATCCAGCCGGCATCCTGCCACGCCTTGACGGTCTCCAGGGTTGCAACGAATTCCGGATCGGTGAAGCAGGCCTCGCCCGAGATCAGCTTGCCGGCAAACTCGTCGCTGACCAGGCCAGCCGTCATCACCTCGCCCACGACCTGGTTGAGCCACCAGCCCGAACGGCCACCGAATACGATGGGCGTCACTCCGGCATCGGCCAGCTTCTGGGCCGCGGCGTCGAACTCTTCCTTGGTCGTCGGCACGGCGATGCCGTTGGCCTCGAACACGGCCTTGTTATAGATCACCGACTGCATCTGGATGGCGAATGGCACGCCATAGACCTGGCCGTCGGCACCGCGGCCCGAATCCAGGGCCGCCGGGGCAATGCCCGACAGGTCCACGGTCGATGGCTTGATGATGCCGGCATCGATGAACGAAGCCAGCCAGGCCGCGCCGGCACGGGCCTGGAACAGGTCCGGGGCGTTCGATTGCATGTCCGTGCGCAGCTTGGTGTCGTAATTGTCCGACTGCACCAGAACCGCCTCGACGTCGATATCGGCGCCCAGCATGTCGTTCTCGGAAATGTAGGTCCACAGCGGCACTTCCTGTTCGCGCCACGTGTAGAGCTTGACTGTCTCGGCATAGGCCGCGGTGGTGAGCAGACCCGCGCTCAGCGCCGTGGTCGCCAGCAATGTGTTGAACTTCATGACCTTCTCCCTTGCAATAACGTATAGGCCAATATGAGACCTAAGCAATACCACTTTAAAACCAATTTCTTCGTTTGCAACGGATTTCTCTCCGAGCCAGCCGGTTTTTCCGGAAAGAGCCATGAAAATTTCTTTCATTTCAGTAATTTGCGAGAGTTGAGAAGGACTTGCAAGCTTTCACACATGTGCGCAAGTGGTATTACAATGGTAATACCACCGAAGGGCGCGGGCGTGACGCCCGGCGCTTGCAATGCTGTCGTCAAAGTGTTGCACTTGTCCCGGGCCGTCACCGCAAGGTGATTTGCCGCTCCCGCCAGCCCGGCGCTTAGCTTAGGTATCGACTACCTGCCCGGAGACCCGATGGGCGCCTATATCATCCGTCGTCTGCTGCTGATGATCCCGACCGTATTCGGCATCATGGCGATTTCCTTCATCATCACCCAGTTTGCGCCCGGCGGACCCGTCGAGCAGGCCCTTGCGAACCTGTCGGGCCAGAATGTCAGCATGGCCGCCCGCATCTCGGGCGAGGAAGGCGGCGATTTTGCCGCCCAGCCCGGGCAGGGCGGCGGTTCGGCCTATCGCGGCAGCCAGGGGCTGTCGCCCGAACTGGTGGCCCGCATCGAAAAGCAGTTCGGTTTCGACAAGCCGCCGCTCGAACGCTTCGGCATGATGTTGTGGAACTACCTGCGCTTCGATTTCGGCGAGAGCTATTACCGCGACATCTCTGTCATCGATCTGGTGCTCGAAAAGATGCCGGTCTCCATCTCGCTGGGCCTGTGGATGACGCTGATTGCCTACGGCGTCTCCATTCCGCTCGGCATCAAGAAGGCCATCTCCGACGGCTCCCGTTTCGACGTCTGGACCTCGACCATTGTCATCGTGGGCTATGCCGTCCCCGGATTTCTCATCGCCATCGCGCTCATCATCCTGTTTGCCGGCGGCAGCTTCTGGTCGATCTTTCCGTTGCGCGGCCTGACTTCGCCGGGATTCGAGACCTTTCCCTGGTGGCGGCAGGTGCTCGACTACTTCTGGCATCTTGCTCTGCCCATCTTCGCCATGGGCCTGGGCGCCTTCGCCACGACGACGCTGCTCACCAAGAATTCCTTCATCGACGAAATCGGCAAGCAGTATGTCACCACGGCGCGCGCCAAGGGCCTGACGGAAAACCAGGTGCTCTACCGCCACGTCTTCCGCAACGCCATGATGCTGATCATCGCCAGCTTCCCGGCTGCGTTCATTGGCGCCTTCTTTGGCGGCTCACTACTGATCGAGACAATTTTCTCGCTCGATGGGCTTGGCCTGCTCGGCTTCGAGGCCGTAACCAGCCGCGATTATCCCGTGGTCTTTGCCACGCTCTACATCTTCTCCCTCCTCGGCCTCGTCGTCGGGCTGATCTCGGACCTTGCCTATATGTGGGTCGATCCCCGGCTCGATTTCGAAAGCCGCGAAGTATGACCGGTCGCGCCGCGTCCCATATGCAGGTCCGTCGCCCCTGGCTCAGCCCGATCAATCGCCGCCGCTGGGACAATTTCCGTGCCAATCGCCGCGGCTGGTGGAGCCTGTGGATCTTCCTTGTGCTCTTCATTGCTGCGCTCGGCTCGGAATTCATCGCCAATGACCGGCCGATCATCGCCTCATACAAGGGCGAACTGCTCTTCCCGGCCTTTGTGGAGTATCCCGAAACCCGGTTCGACGGTTTCCTGGGCGCGGCCAATTTCCGGAGCGATTTCATGCGCGAACAGATCGCCGCGCACGGCTGGGCCATCTGGCCGCCGATCCACTTCAGCTACATGACCGTGGACCGCTACCAGCCGGGTTCCGGCGCCACGCCGCCCAGTTGGCTGCTGAGCCGCGAGGAAATCTGCCAGCGCTACCCGCTGGGGGTGGAGGACCCGCAATGCCACGCCGGCAACTACCACTGGCTGGGCACCGACGGCGAGGCACGCGACGTCACGGCAGGCCTGCTCTACGGCTTCCGCATCTCGATCCTGTTCGGATTCACCCTCACCATCCTCTCCTCCATTGTCGGGCTGGTCGCCGGTGCCCTCCAGGGCTACTTCGGCGGCTGGCTCGACCTCATCGCCCAGCGCCTCATCGAGATCTGGACCTCCATCCCGGCCCTCTATCTGCTGCTGATCATTTCCAGCGTGATTGCCCCCACCTTCTGGGTGCTGCTGGGCATCCTGCTGCTCTTCTCCTGGGTTTCGCTCGTGGGCATTGTGCGTGCCGAATTCCTGCGCGGCCGCAATTTCGAATATATCGCTGCCGCCCGCGCCCTTGGCGTGTCCAACGCCACCATCATGTGGCGGCACCTGCTGCCCAATGCCATGGTGGCCACCCTCACCTTCATGCCCTTCATCTTGTCCGGCTCGGTCGTCACCCTCACCGCGCTGGACCTGCTGGGCCTGGGCCTTGAAAGCTCGACACCCTCGCTGGGCGACCTGCTGTTCCAGGGCAAGGAAAACCTGCAGGCCCCCTGGCTGGGGCTCACCGGCTTCCTGGCCATTGCCATCATCATGACCCTGCTTGTCTTCATCGGCGAGGCCGTCCGCGACGCCTTCGATCCACGCAAGGCCTTCGCATGACTGCTCCCCTCCTCTCCATCCGGGACCTGACAATCGCCTTCGGCGCCAATACTGCCGCCCACCAGGTCAGCCTCGACATTGCGCCGGGGGAAACGGTGGCCCTGGTTGGCGAAAGTGGCTCGGGCAAGTCGGTGACGGCCCTGTCAGTCCTGCGCCTGCTGCCGCCCAGCGCGACCCTGTCCGGCAAGGTCCTGTTCAAGGGCCGCGACCTCGTGTCCGCTCCCGATGCCGAATTGCGCGCCGTGCGCGGCAACGACATTTCCATGATCTTCCAGGAGCCGATGAGTTCGCTCAACCCGGTCCACACCGTCGAGCGGCAGATCGGCGAGGTGCTCGCCATCCATCGGGGTCTGCGCGGCGCCGCCGCCCGCGCCCGTATCCTCGAACTGCTCGATGCCGTGGGCATTCCCGATCCGGCCGGTCGCCTGGCCTCCTATCCCCACCAGTTGTCCGGCGGCCAGCGCCAGCGCGTCATGATCGCCATGGCCCTGGCCAATGAACCAGACCTGCTGATCGCCGACGAGCCGACCACCGCGCTCGACGTCACCGTCCAGGCGCAGATCCTCGCTCTGCTCAAATCACTGCAGGCCCGTCTCGGCATGGCCATGCTGTTCATCACGCACGACCTGGGCATCGTGCGTCGCCTGGCCGACCGCGTCTGCGTCATGACCAAAGGGGAAATCGTCGAAACCGGCCCGGTCGAGACCGTCTTCGCCAATCCCCAGCATGCCTATACAAGGCATCTGCTGACCGCCGAACCCAAGGGCAAACCGCCCTCTCCCGCCGCGGACGCTCCGGCGATCGTCGACGTTGCCGACCTCAAGGTCTGGTTCCCGATCAAGCGCGGCATTCTCCGCCGCACCGTCGGCCATATCCGCGCCGTCGATGGCGTCGACCTCTCCATCCGCCAGGGTGAAACACTGGGCGTCGTGGGCGAAAGTGGCTCGGGCAAATCATCGCTGGGCTATGCCCTGCTGCGCCTCATCCCCTCCGATGGCCGCATCGTCGTGCTCGGCAACGCCATCCAGGGTCGCTCGTGGAAGGCAATGCGGCCCTTGCGCGCCGACATGCAGATCGTCTTCCAGGACCCTTTCGGTTCCCTCAGCCCGCGCATGTCGGTCAGCCAGATCATCGAGGAGGGTCTCGCCGTCCATCGCCGGGAACTCGGCGCCGCGGAGCGGGACGCCCGCGTGGTGGCGGCGCTGACCGAAGTCGGTCTCGATCCCGCCACGCGTCACCGCTACCCGCACGAATTTTCCGGCGGGCAGCGCCAGCGCATCGCCATTGCCCGTGCCATGGTGCTCGAACCGCATTTCGTGGTGCTCGACGAGCCCACCTCTGCGCTCGACGTGTCCATCCAGGCCCAGGTGGTCGACCTGCTGCGCGCCATCCAGCAAAGACGGGGCCTCACCTACCTCTTCATCAGCCACGACCTCAAGGTCGTCCGCGCTCTGGCCAATCGGCTCATGGTCATGCGCGATGGCAAGGTGGTCGAGGCCGGCGAGGCGGCCTCCATCTTCGCCAGCCCGCAGACCGACTATACCCGCGCCCTCATGGCCGCCGCCTTCGACTTGAACGCCCCGCAAAATCTTGATCCGGTGCCCCCTGTCACGCGCTAGCATTTCCGCCTATCGTCCCTGTCCAGAACATAAATTCCGGAGCTGTCCGATGAAGTTCGTGCCCCTCCTCGTCGCTGGCCTGGCGCTGGCTTTCGCCCTGCCCGCCGCCGCACAAACCCCCACCGATGTCTGGGTCCATGCCGACAGCCTCACCGACAGCCCGAAATATCCCGAGGGTTTCACCCATTTCGACTATGTCAATGTCGATGCCCCCAAGGGCGGCGTGGTGCGGCTGGGCGACATGGGCGGGTTCGATACTTTCAACCCCATCCTGCCCAAGGGCGAGCCCGCAGGCGGCCTTGGCCTGATCTACGAAACCCTGCTCACCCCCTCGATGGACGAGGTCAACACCTCCTATGGCCTGCTGGCAGAGGCCATGAAGGTCGCGCCCGACTATGGCTCGGTCACCTTCCGCATGGACCCCGATGCCCGCTGGCACGACGGCGAGCCGGTCACCGCCGAAGACGTGGTCTGGTCCTTCAACAAGACCCGCGAGCTCAACCCCAATGTGGACCAGTACTACGCCAACATTACCGGTGTCGAAGTCACCGCGCCCGGCGAAGTGACCTTCACCTTCGACCAGACTGGCAACCGCGAACTGCCCCATATCCTGGGCCAGGTGCAGGTCATGCCCCAGCACTGGTGGGAGGGCACCGATGCCGAAGGCAACAAGCGCAATATCGGCGAATCCACCCTGGAGCCGCCGCTGGGCTCGGGCCCCTACCGCCTCGCCAGCTTCGATCCGGGCCGCACGGTCACCTATGAACGCGTCGAGGATTACTGGGGTGCCGATCACCCCACCCAGATCGGCCAGAACAATTTCGATGAATACCGCATCGAGTACTTTCTCGACCTGACGGTGCAGTTCGAGGCCTTCAAGGGCGACCAGTTCGACTGGTGGATCGAGAACACCGCCCGCCGCTGGGCCACCGCCTACGATTTCCCGGCCGTCACCGACGGCCGCGTCATCAAGGAACTCTTCCCCCAGGACTATAACGGCTCGGGCGTCATGGTCGGCTTCATCCCCAATCTGCGCCGCGAGAAGTTCCAGGATCCCCGCGTGCGCGAAGCGCTCAACTATGCCTTCGATTTCGAGGAACTGAGCGAAACCCTGTTCTTCAACCAGTACCAGCGCATCGACAGCTACTTCTTCGGCCTGCCCTTCAAGTCGACCGGCCTGCCGGAAGGCGAGGAACTCGAAGTCCTCGAATCGGTGCGTGACCTGGTGCCGGAATCGGTCTTCACCGAGCCCTACACCAATCCGGTCAGCGGCGATTCCACCAAGCTCCGCGAGAACCTGCGCACGGCGCTGACCCTGTTCCAGGAAGCCGGCTACACCTTGGATGGCACCCGGCTGGTCGATGCCAGCGGCACCCAGTTCAGTTTCGAGATCCTGCTCAATGGCCCGACCATCGAGCCGGTGGCGCAGAACCTGGTCACCAACCTGGCCCAGATCGGTGTCGAAGCCACCATCCGCACCGTCGATAGCCCGCAATACATCAACCGGGCCCGCAGCTTCGATTTCGACGTGATCTATACCGGCTGGGTGCAATCCTTCTCGCCCGGCAATGAGCAGCGCTTCTTTTTTGGCTCCTCCACTGCCAATGAGGAAGGCAGCCAGAACTATGCCGGTATCGCCGATCCGGGCGTGGATGCCTTGATCGACAAGCTGATCGTCGCCGACGACAGGGATACGCAACTGGCTATCGTCAAGGCGCTGGACCGTGTGCTGCTGCACAACCACTTCGTGGTCCCCAGCTATAGCCTGCGGACCTCGCGCGTCGCCCGCTGGGACCGCTTCAGCCACCCTGATACCCTGCCCGAATTCTCCTCCGGCTTCCCGACCATCTGGTGGTGGGACGAAGCCAAGGCGACAAAGACCGGCGGGGCGTCCGCGCAATAGGCCGATCGGCCGGCGCAGTGTTCATCCACGCCCTCCCCCTTGTGGGGAGGGATCAGGTTCAGAGTTCGCGCTCAACGGGCACACACCGACCGTAGACCGGGTCGGAGCCGGGGCTCAGTAATCCAGCTCGTAGAACACGCCCAGGCTGGAATTGCCGTCCTGTCCCGCGGCGCCGGTGACCTTGAGGTCGTCGGTCACGTCCAGGTTGATCGTCACCTTGCTCTGCCCGTTCGCGCCGGCCTGCACGCCCAGATAGACATTGTCCTGGATATAGGTGCCCGCCTGCACCGCCACATTGCCGCTGTCGTCGGTGACGATATCGAGATCGGCCAGCCCCGCCGCATCGCGCAGGCTGTCGGCCAGCCCGCCGCCGCCCCCGCCCACCAGTTCGGCCGCGGCGCCCGCCAGCTTGGCCAGCTGCAGGGGGGATAGTTCACCCATCGAGCGGTTGAAGATCAGCCGGCTCAGCACCTCGTCCTGCGGCAACACCGGATTGGAGGTGAAGCTCACGTCAATGTCCGAGGCACGGCCCGAGACCGTGACAAACACGGTGATGCCGTCCCCCTCCGTGCGGGCGACCAGGTTGAGGAAGGGATCGAGGTCCCCTACCAGCGTCACCGTCCCGCTCTCGAATGTCACCCGCTGGCCCAGGATGGACAGGCGCCCGCGGCTGAGCGAGAAGCCGCCCACCGGCTGGATATTGTCCAGCGGCCCGGTGAGGCGCACTGAGCCGCCCACTTCTGCATCCAGTCCGCGGCCGCGGATGAAGATCTGGTTGGGCGCCCGCACATTGACATCGAGCAGCAGCCCGCCCGGACGGCTCTGCGGGATCGGCGCCCCTGTTGCGTCGTCGATCCGGGCACGGATCAGCGTCTGCTCAACCGCCCGGGGCGTATTGACGTGGTTCACATCCACCAAGGCTGCCCCACCGCCGAAATTCTCCGGTACGGTGATGTTGGCCTCCTCGACAAGCACATCGCCGGACAGGAGCGGCGATCCGGCCAGGTTCCCCGTCAGCGACAGGCCGCCCGAAACCGTCGCCACGAACAGATTGCCGTCCGCGTAACGCGCCGCGTTGAGCGCCAGCCGCACATTGGCCGGCAGGGTCGGTGTCAGTCCCACCGTGCCGGATGCCGATACTGTCCCGCCGGTGGCCAGGCCCGCGCCCAGCCGCTCGATCGTCAGGGTCGTGCCGCTGAGACTGGCCGAGCCGCTGATGCCCACCAGTCGCAGGTTCAGCTCCGGATCGACGTAGCCGGCGCCCTCGGTGCTGATGCTGCCGCCGAATTGCGGATTGGCCAGGCTCCCCGACACGCGCGCATTGAAGTTGGCGACGCCGCTCAACTGCCCGCCGCGGTCGGCCACGAACCTGTTGCCCAGTGCCAGCGGCGCCGAACCGGCTAGCGTCACGTCCAGCCCGTTGCCCCCGAGCGGCACTCGCCCCGATCCGCTGAGATTGAGCCCCCCTGCCCCATTGGCGGCGAGGGACGCCAGCGTCACCGTGCCACCGCCATAGCTGCCGGTGGCCGTGGCGCTGAGCGGGGTGATGCCATATCCCGCGATAGCGGCAGCACTGACGCCGCCGGCCGAAGCCTCGAAGCTCACGCTCGGGTCCCCGGCATCCCCGGTAATCCGCGCCTGCCCGCTGAGCGTGCCAGCCAGGCCCAGGCCGGGCGCGACGGCATTGGCAATGGACAGGGGCAGGGCTTCGACCCTGAGGGCGACATCGAGAGCCTGGCCTGCCGATCCGGTCGCCGTGATGGAGCCCGAGCCCACGTCGAAGCGGACGGCATCGAGCGCCACGCTCGAGCCCGTCACCTGCAGGACGGTGGGCTGCGCCAGCCGTGCGACCAGCGCTCCCTGCTCCAGCTCCGCCCGGTCCAGCGCCAGGCGGTACCCGCCATCGACGGGGGTCAGCGAGCCGGCCAGGTCAAGGTCGGTTCCCGTTGCCAGCGCCCCCTGCGCATCGAAATTGGTCGTCTGTCCGTCCTGCTGGGCAGTGGCGGTCAGCCTTTCGATGCTGGTGCCTGCCACCGACACATTGCTGGCCTCGGCCCGGCCATCTAGCACCGGCTCCCCGAACAGGTCCCAGGCATTGGCAACAACGTCGGCCGAGCCCACGGCGATATCGTTGACCACCAGGTTGCGCGCATCCGCGCGCATGCTGGCCGCCTGCGCGCCATCGCGGGGCGCCAGCGCCACCTCGGCACTGAGCGAGCCTTTCGCCTCCAGCAGCGCCAGTGCCGCAGGCACCGACAGATCCGGGGAAACGATGGCCAGGTCGCCATCGATCAGCCCGCTCTCGGTATTGCGGACGAGATCGC